>CANHQC010000096.1 GCA_947462695.1 Flavobacteriales bacterium
CGACTATGCATGAATGTCAATAATTCAAGACCATTCGTTGCTTCAGCTGTAATAGTAACTCCAGGAATTGATTCAACTAAACCAATTAGTCCTTTCCTAAATATTTCCTGGTCCTCTGCTATTCCGACATTAATGTACTTCATGTTAGTTTCAGTCTTATTTTCACTTTTGTTCCTTTAGGCTGAATGAGCTCAAATTGTATGTGCGCATTGATGTATTGCAATCGACTTGCGATATTTTTCAGCCCCAAATTGTCGTGTTTGGAAGTGAGGTCAGTACGTGTAGGTTGAAACCCCGAACCATTGTCAACAAGTTCAATTATCAATTCTTCACTCGACTGATGCGCCGAAAGCTGAACGGCTGTTGCAGATGCGTGCTTGATAATATTATTCAGTAATTCTTGAACAATTCTGTAGATGGAAAGGTTGATCTCATCTGTATAACGCACTTTATCCAATACCTCAATTTGACAAGAAGCACTAAAAACACCTGTACGATCTATTCCCGAAATAAGCTCACGCAATGAACGCATCAATCCCGTTGCTTGAAGAGTCGATGGAATTAATTCATTCGAAAGCTCCCTCACGCGTTTGCTAATTTGTACCAATTGCCCATCAATCTCTTCCAAATCAACCAAATCTTTCTTTTTAAGCATCATTCGAAGTGCATTGAGTCGAGAACCAATGTCGTCGTGTAACTCTTCTGAAATGCGTTTTTTCTCTTGTTCTTTTGCTTGCATGACTGAGTTGAACAGATCCCGCTGGTATTGCACTTCGATGGCATCAAATTCCAGTTGCTTTCTTACCATTTTTCGTTGGTAAGTGAAGATAAACATGACGATAAAGAAGGATAAGACGGATATAACTGCCGCAGAAATAAAAACATACATTAAAATAAGATCAGCTTCTATTTTCACGTGGATAAATTGAATGACGAATATGCAAAAAAGCGGTGAATCTATCAACTAAACGGGATTCAAGTTCCTGTTCAAAATGGTATTTCATCTAAGTTTTTTGCGCTAAAATCGTTGGTTTTTTGACCGATATTATCTTTGTAAATAATCCGTAATGCATACATAATACCCCCAATATGAATGATCCACATAAAACAAACAATGGTATAATATAAGTTATGAATTTCCATTTTATATCCCATCCCTAAAAAGTTATCGGTCATTGATAAAACGAGTGTTGAACTGAAATAAAAGAAAAGCGACAATACCAAAACAATGTTGGTTTCCTCGTTTAATACTTTTACAGAATTAGTGATGTATAAGTTGAAGATAAAGTAAATAGAATAGCTGATCACAGCAACATGAAGGATTGTTTCGGGGATTGAGGGTGATGAATACCAAAATGACTCAATGTAGATGGCATTTATTACAGAGAATATGGAAAATAGGATATTTAACACCATTATCACTCTTTTAATGAAAGCAGACTCGATGATCACATAAAAAATCATGCTTAATAGAATAAATTGAATAGGTGTTTCTAGATGAAAGTAAAAACGGTTGTTAAGATCGAAAAATATGTAAACTGAATTACTGATTGCTACTCCTAAGGTTGCAAGCATAAAATAAGCTGCTAACCATTTAAAAGGTGCAGTTAACCACCTCCACATGACAAGGAGATAGGCCATTACAAACCAATTTATTCCTTCAGAAAAATTGAAAAAGGCACGAAACCAATTGATCTCAATTTCCATCAACTGTTCAAATCATTCGAAGTAGAGCTATAAGGCGGACAAGTCGAACCTTTATCAAGTATTTTATCCAATAAATCATCTTGATTATCGTCTGCGCTAACCAAAACAAGTTGTAGGCTGTTGTTTTTCTCTCCAAAATAAATTCGGATACCCATGCAATTGTCTTGCGCAAGAAGCTCTTCTAATTTGTCTCGTCCAAAGAAATAAGCCAGCGGTTGAGTTGGGTTGCTGCTTCGGAATTCACCCGTTAAATCAGCGCCTTCACTTAGAGTGATAAATTTGCCCTCACTTCCATTAAATGCCATAGTTTTGATTTTTAGTAGATTACCTTACAAAGGTAGCAATTAACAATCGGTGAAAAGAAAATGATTTCAACACGAATTTCTTTGATCAATTCCATTGAAAATCAGTTGAGTTAGGTCATTTCTTTACCTAACTACGTAGTTCAACGAGCGGTAAACCGCATTGAATTAGGGTAGTTCCCCTCTTTTATCAACGACTTATTTCGTTTAGTTTTGTTCAGTTATTACTTCAAGGATTTACCAAAATAAAATACGATTGAAAACAGCATTTTATGGATTGGGGGTACTTCAAGCAGCGCAAAATTGAGGAAAAGGGTAAACCTGATTACTTTTCTTTCAAGAATTGGGAGGTCGATTTTATGGTTGACATTATAAGGTTTAATCATCCCGGTGCATGCACGGTTGAAATACTGAAACAAATTGCCGAAGAATTGAATGAATTAAAAACTCCAATAAAAAGCGATGAGTTGTATTCAAAATTAGTGAATCACTTAAACGCTCGTTCCTGATAAAGTGTTTACCTGCCACTTTACATAAACCTAGAAAGCCCCAACAGGGCTTTTTTTTGTTTATGAATTGATTTGCTTATGCTTAAATGACACACAAAAAAAGGTCGTCAATAACGACGACCTCTATATTTTTTAACAAGTTCTAGTTACAAATGAATCACTTCACCATAGGCTGCAGCTGCGGCTTCCATAATCGCTTCGGACATGGTAGGGTGAGGGTGAACAGTTTTGATCAATTCCTCACCAGTTGTCTCTAATTTACGGATCGCAACAATCTCAGCAATCATCTCAGTTACGTTTGCTCCAATCATGTGAGCCCCGAGCAATTCACCATATTTCGCATCGAAAATCAACTTCACAAATCCGTCTTTTGCTCCTGCTGCACTTGCTTTACCTGATGCAGAGAATGGAAATTTACCAATTTTGATTTCTTTTCCAGACTCCTTTGCAGCTTTCTCAGTCATACCAACCGATGCAACCTCAGGAGAACTATACGTACAGCCTGGGATGTTCCCATAATCTAAAGGCTGTGGATGATGTCCTGCTAGTTTTTCCACACAAATTATGCCTTCCGCTGATGCGACATGCGCAAGTGCTGGAGTTGGAATAACGTCTCCAATGGCATAATAGCCTGGTATGTTCGTCTGATAGAAATCATTCACTAAAATTCTACCTTTATCTGTAACGATTCCCACATCTTCTAAACCAATTCCTTCAATGTTTGCTGTTATACCAACCGCGGAAAGAACTACATCACATTCGATTTTCTCTTCACCCTTAGCCGTTTTTATGCTCACAACGCATCCTTTTCCTTTTGTATCAACGGATTCTACTGATGCTCCTGTCATGACATGTATACCACTCTTTTTGAACGATTTTTCCAATTGTTTAGAAACCTCTTCGTCTTCAATCGGCACAATATTCGGAAGGTATTCAACAATGGTTACCTCCGTACCGATTGCATTGTAGAAATAAGCGAACTCAACACCAATTGCTCCTGAACCAACGACAACCATCTTCTTTGGTTGTGTGGGAAGCGTCATTGCCTGACGGTAACCAATAATCTTTTCTCCATCTTGAGGAAGGTTAGGTAATTCCCGTGAACGCGCACCTGTTGATATAATCACTCCTTTCGAAGCTGTATATTCTGTCACTGTTCCGTCTTCAGCAGTCACAGCAACTTTTTTACCCGCTTTAATAACGCCATTACCCATGATGACATCGATTTTATTCTTTTTCATCAAGAATTGGATTCCGGCACTCATTCCGTTCGCAACTCCTCGACTGCGATCAATCATTGCTGAAAAGTCAGCTTTTGCACCGCTTACCGTAATTCCATAATCCGAAGCGTGTGAGAGGTATTCAAATACGTTGGCACTTTTTAATAATGCTTTTGTAGGGATACATCCCCAGTTCAAGCAGATTCCACCAAGTGATTCGCGTTCTACAATAGCTGTTTTCATACCCAGTTGAGAAGCACGAATAGCTGTTACATATCCGCCTGGTCCACTCCCTAAAACAATAATATCGTAATTCATTTTTTGCAATTTTGATGAGCGAAGTTAAGCATTTTGTTACAAGTTAACCACCAATTTCATCGAACAAAAAAAGAGGCAATCGCCTCTTTTATTAATTATACTAATTCTGTTACCGGATCTTCGATTGGTTTTTTCTTCCATGGAAGTTTTTCCTGAATACGATCAACTAAGTAATACATAATCGGAACAACAATGATCGTCAAGAACATGGAACTGGTCAATCCTCCAATTAGAATCCATGCCAATCCATTTTTCCATTCTGCTCCTGATCCTGTAGCTGTCGCAATCGGAATCATACCGATAATCATCGCAATTGTCGTCATCAAAATTGGTCTCATTCGTTCGCGAACAGCTTCCAAAAGTGCATCATAAGTTGAAACACCCTGTGTTTTAATGTGGTTTGCAAAATCCACAATTAATATGGCGTTTTTAGCTACTAGCCCTAAGAGCATCAACATTCCCAACATCGTGAAAATACCCATATTTGATGCCGTTAGTGTTAATGCGAGGATCGCTCCAACAAGGGATACAAGAATGGAGAATAGTACAACAAACGGGTAAACAAAATTATCATAGAGCGCAACCATGATGAGGTAAACCAAAATTAGTCCTATACCCATTGCTGTTCCGAGTGCTCCCATTGACTCATTCTGACGTTTTACTTCTCCTCCCCACAACATTCGAACATTGGGATCCAACGGTTTTTCCTTCAAGTAGTTCGTTATGTCATTCGATACATTTCCGGCTGCAGTTCCAAGAACATAGGCACGAATTGTTGTATTTGGAATACGGTTTTTTCGTTCCAAAGATCCATTACCATTATCCACTGAAATCGAAGCAAATTCGGAAAGTTGTGCTTGCCTGCCATCACTCGTCATAAAGGTCATAGACCGAATATCATTCGTGTTTTTGCGGTCGAATTTATCTAACATCACACGAATGTCATACTCTGATCCGGCATCATCAAACTGTGCATCATCATTTCCTGTTAGCGCATTTTGAAGTTGCATCCCTACAACTGCAATAGGAATTCCCAATTGACCCATTTTCTCCCGATCCAAATCAATCCTGATTTCTGGTGAGGTATCTTCTGTCGAAATGGTTGGATCTTTCGCTCCTTTCATCGTTAAAATAGCACCTTTTAGGCGTTTTGCCTCCTTCATTAATAAATCTGGATCTTGCGACGATAAAAAGATCTCGATAGGCGCCTCCTCAGATTCAACCATTCCAATATTCAAGGCTTTTACTTCAACTCCAGGAAATTCACTTTCTATTTTCTTGCGAATTTCAGTCATGTATTTAATGGTTGGAAATTCTTTTTGCTTACCAGGTTTCATTTTAACCGTTAATTCTGACCTGTTTTCAGATCCAAACGATGCGGCACCCATCCCTGAAGATGGTCCGCCAACATTGGCAAATACGATTTCCACAACATCCTTTTGAGCAAGTAACAATTGTTCAATTCTCAATGTCGTTGCATTGTTCTCCTCGAATGTTGTCGACTTATCATACTTCAGTTTAAGCATGAACTTTCCTTGATCTCCCTGTGCAACAAATTCCTGACCTACAATTCCTAACCCCATCGTAGCAAAACTCGCAAAGAAAATTCCGATGATAAGCACTCCGGTTACAATTTTATGGCGCAAGGTCCAAGCGACTAATTTGACGTATTGATCGGTGAAAATGCTCACACGGCGCTCAAACCAAAGTAAAAATGCCTGAAAGGGTTTTTTCGGATTCAATTCCACCTCTTTTGCAAAACGCGAAGCCAACCATGGAGTAAGCGTAAAACAAACGAAAAGTGACATCAATGTCGATACAACAACCACAATCGAGAATTGGTGAAGAATATCAGATATGGTTCCTTCTATAAATACGACTGGAGAGAAAACTACCACATCCACAAGTGTAATCGCCAATGCGGTGAATCCAATCTCGTTACGGCCATCAAGTGCTGCTTGTCGACGTTTTTTACCCATTTGCAAATGGCGATAGATGTTTTCTAGTACCACAATTGAATCGTCTACCAAGATTCCAATGACCAACGACATAGCTAAAAGCGTCATTAGATTTAATGTGTAACCAAGTAGGTACATAGCCACAAATGTGGAAATCAACGAAGCGGGTATTGAGATCAATACAATAAACGCATTTCGTAAGCTATGCAAGAAAAGGAGCATGACCGCAGCAACGAGGAAAACAGCGAGTTCCAAATCGTGAATAACTGCATCAACCGATTCAATTGTTGGAATACTAGTATCTGTCGCCACCGTGAACTTTATACCTTCCTTCGCGTATTTTTTTTCAATCTGCTTGAACTGATCCTTCGTGGCTTTCGCCATATCAACAGCATTCGCATCATTCTGTTTTTTTATGCGCAAACCAATTCCATTCACGCCGTTGTAGCGACTAACCGTCACTTGATCATCAATGCCGTCTTCAATAGAGGCGACATCTCCTAATTTCACTGAAGAAGTTCCGGTTGAAGAAAGAATGAGGTTTTCTAAGTCCTCGGTACGTTTAAATTTACCGGCAAGACGAACAGTTAATTGTTCTTCATTGTTTTTCACTTTTCCTGTCGGAAATTCCACATTCGAAGAGGCGATCACTTGATTGATTTGTGCTAGCGAGATGCCGTATGCTTTCATTTTGTCTTTGTCGACATTCACACGAAAAGCACGCCGTTCTCCACCGATAACCTGTACCTCAGCCACACCTTTTGTCTGTTTAATTTGAGGCAAAATTTGATCATCCATTAACTCCATGAAATCGCGTTCGTCCATGTTCTTGGACACAGCACTTACCTGTAGGACAGGTGATGCATTCGGTTCGATTTTCGCAACAACAGGCGTTGACGCACCATCAGGTAGGTTGTTTAACACGTTGTTGATTTTACGCTGAGCATCTTCTAACGCGACATCAACATCGGCTGATGCTTTGTATTCAAGTAACACAATAGAAGCATTGTCTAACGAAAAAGAAGTCACTTCACTAATGTTTTCCAATCCACTTAACGCATCCTCTAATGGTTTAGAAACCTGACTTTCGACCGTCGATGGTGATGCACCAGGATAGGTTGTAGTAACTGTTAAAAGGGGAGGGGAGAAATCGGGTAGTAGTTCGTAGCTTAATTGGTTGTAGGAAAGTATTCCACCACCAATAAGTATGCTGAATACCACAATGATAAACGACGGGCGCTTAATGGATAATTCTGTAAGTGTCATAAAACGTGTTATTTAACTGTTTTTACGTTCGCATTGTGTTGCAAATTCACCTGACCTTTTGTTACGATTTTATCAGATGCTTTAATCCCTCCAATTACTTCCATGAAATCGCCATC
>CANHQC010000097.1 GCA_947462695.1 Flavobacteriales bacterium
AACTCGTGCGAGAAGGAAATTCACCCAATTGGAAAACCACAGCTGCTGATTTTTACGCAGTAGATGATCTGATACAACAACAAATAAATGAGCACATTTAGAACAATTTGGACAACAGAGGATCGCTATGTTGAGGTGATCGACCAGCGAAAATTGCCACATCTGTATGAAACGGTGGAATTGAAAACCTATAGGGATGCTGAAGTTGCCATCAAAGACATGACCGTTCGTGGAGCTCCTTTAATCGGTGCTACTGCTGCCTATGGAATTTACCTTGCTGTGCGCGAATTAATTGAAAAAGAGCTAGAAGGAACTTTTTTAGATGAGGCATTCAGTGCGTTACGGGCTTCCCGACCAACCGCAGTTAATTTATTTTGGGCATTGGATCGTATGCGAAATGCGTTAGATAATTGCCAAGGAAATTTTCTTGACACGGCATGGAATACGGCCAATCAACTCGTGGAAGAAGATGTAGAAACATGTCGATTAATTGGTGTTCACGGACTCCCATTTATTGAAGCGCTAGCAGAAAAGAAGAAAGGGGATGTCGTTAATATTCTTACCCATTGCAACGCAGGAATGCTCGGTTGTATTGAATGGGGAACGATCACTTCTCCAATTTATCAAGCGGTTCAAAAGGGAATTAAGGTCCATGTGTGGGTTGATGAAACACGACCGCGCAACCAAGGTTCAAACCTAACAGCATATGAATTAACGCGACACAATGTACCGCATACACTTATCGTTGACAACGCGGGTGGTCACCTCATGCAGCACGGAATGGTGGACATGGTAATTGTTGGCACCGACCGTACTACGCGTAACGGCGATGTAGCAAATAAAATTGGGACATATTTAAAAGCGTTGGCCGCAAACGATAATAACATTCCATTGTATGTAGCGCTTCCTTCAACTACTCTTGATATGACTATCCGTGACGGGTTAAGTGAAATTCCTATAGAAGAACGAAATCAAGACGAAGTGCGTTACATGATTGGAAAAAACAGTGCGGGAGCAATTGACAGTGTGCTTATCTGCCCTGAGACTACTCCCGCAAGTAATTATGGATTCGATGTCACACCAGCCCGATTGGTAACAAAATTGATTACTGAACGCGGAGTGTGCGACGCATCAGAAGAAGGATTGTTATCCTTGTTTCCTGAGTTCGCTTAGTTAAGCACCTGAACTTTTCGTGTTATTCGATCTGTTTTTGTTGAAAATTCCATCAGGTAACTTCCGTTGTATACGGTGCTGATATCGATGTAACCAAGTGTACTTCCTGGCTGAATGGTCTGCTCTTGAACCACTTTCCCCTTAAGGTCAACTAATCTAATGTGAATCGCTTCTTCGACAAGTCCCCCGACTTGGATAACGAAGATTTCGGCTGTGGGATTTGGAAACACATTGATTCCTGCCTCCTCTAATGAAGCAATTCCTGCAGATGAAACATAAGTAGTAACAGGTTCGGTAATTGAAGTGACTTTGCTAGCGGACTTCACACCGTAGAATGTAGGTCCAACTGCATAAGGATAAGCTGAGTTGTGGGTTTCATTTACCGTTGCAAAATAACAATATGTCCCATTTGGGTATTCGGGTGTAACACAAAATCTTCCATTGTGTACGTCGAGGTAATCTTCTTGACCGGGATGCGCAATAAACTCATAATCTTCTCTAAAGTAACCAAGTGGATACGTTGAACTCACTACTGGCCCGTCTGGCACATCAGTTCCATTAGCCCAAACTGTTCGATTGGTAATGTTTCTTAACTGATATCCTGATTTTATCCGTGTAATTCCGCCCGTTCCATTGGCATTTGTATAACCATATGCGCCGTAAATTGGAAAACCATCATAGGCAAAACCAATAAGTGGAGAATGTTGGTTCGGTTGGATGGTATAGAGTCCGTCTGCTGCGTAAAGATCACAAATTGATGAGATTACATTTAAATCTAAATTAAATGCGCTTGGATTTTGATGGTGGTGATAGTTACCCATTGCTGGATGTCCTTTTGAGCAGTCAAAACCAAGTTTTTCTGCAGGCACGGCATCGCGATTCCAAGATAACGAACCGCCAGGACCACCTGGGCAAGGAGTCATACCTGGAAGCCCACCACACAAGGCATTGTTTGTGGTGTTCCATGCCACTCCATCGCGGTAATCAAACAGCGCGACACCATTGATAAAGACACCAATATTTCCTCCGGTTGTTGGAGTGGCAGTTCCAGAATTTTGCGTGGGATTCAATGGAAATTTAAAAATGGCGTTTTGATCAGTTGCTATAGACGGATTACCATCTAAAAATGGTCCTGTAGGATAAGCTGGAATTCCATTCGTCGTTACATATGCCCAATTAGTTGAATACTGCACAGATTGGATGTTGGCTTCAACATTATCTTGAATAACAGTTGGATTTCCCTGAACATAGTGACTCCCCATAATTCCGGTTGTGTTCTGTAACCATCCAGTGATGGCAGGATTTGTTTGTCCAAATCCAATCAAGGGAAAAAAAAGTAAAGCAATGAATGATTTTTTCATAGTAGTTTGATTAATTCATATTGTTAGATGCTATTTGGATTATTTTCTTGTGCTCAAAAGTTCCTTTGGAAAAGAAAAGCGCTTGTTGTACAAAAATTCTTTGTCAGTTAGTGTTTTAAGGAATGCAATGAGGTCCTTTTGCATTTGCTCATTAAGTGGAATCGGTTTGCGAAGTTTTTGGTGAAGATTTTTGGTTGAACGATCAATTCCTTTTACATAGTGGTTTATGACGTCCTTTAATTTAGCAAAACGTCCATCATGCATGTATGGAAATGTATATTCAATATTGCGCAAGGTTGGAATCATAAAAAGAAAGGAATCAACGGATCTGTTCGTAATGGCAAATCGTCCAATATCATCGTAATTCGGATCAACAGGCAATCCATTATTTGCAAAAAATGTTTGAGTAAAAAGAGGTTCTGTATGACAAGCATTACAGTGTTGTTTAAAAAGTAGATAGCCGTTTTTTTCTTGTTTTGTAAATGAAACACCTTTTTCTTTGCGCATCACACGATCGTATGTTGAATTTTTAGATTCCAGCGATACGACGAATTGTGCCATTGCGCTCAAAAACTGCATTGTAGTTATTGATTCGTTTCCGAAGACCTGCTTGAATCGTTGGCGGTAGAATGATTGATTTCTCAACCGTTCCAAAACAACAGTTAATTTATTATCCATTTCAGATGGATGTTCAATTGGATTGATGAACTGCAAATGAAGTTGTGAAACACCACCATCCCAATGAAAGGATGTCTTCCATGCTAAATTGACAAGTGCTGGGGCGTTTCTTGTTCCTTTCCGCCCATCAATACCATGACTTACCTGATGATCAACGTGTGCAAATCCAGTATACTGCAGATGACAATCAGCACATGAAATACTTGAATCCCGAGAGAGGATGGGGTCATAAAACAATACTCTTCCCAATTGAAATCCGTCTTCAGTTACTGGATACTGCTTAAAATTATAGGTTGGTTTTGGCCATTTAACCAGGTGTAAACGTTCCTGTACAGTGAAATCATTCATTCCAATTAATACCATTGAAACACACAATAAATAGAGTATTCCTAAACTGCTCTTCATTTCAATTGAAAGCTATTGATGAGTTTTTCAGAAAAAAGAAAAGCGTTTTTCCCTGGTGTCATGATGGAAGGCATCATCTTTTCTGAACTAGACTTAAAAAGTGGTCCAAGATCGATCAAAAGTTCGGTTGTTGATGAATCAAACAATCCAATTTTTCGAAAAGTTTCGAATGGTGCTCGATAACCTCCAATATGGTATTCGAATTTCTGTTGCGCATGATTGTTCCAGTATCCTTCCAGTTTAAAATTGATGTACCCGCTGTTCCACGACCAATACATGCCGTGAATGGGGTCTAAATCACTTTCAAGATTTCCACTTACATTCGTTAAACTATCGGTTCCCAAGAATAATCGAGATGAAGCAGTACATAGTATTCGATTCGTTTTGGCTTCTGACCAATCTATTAATTGTACAATTGACCGATCATGTTCATCAACAACGGTTAAGTAAAACTTAAGTGATGTAATAGTAATTATTGAATCGCCTACTTGAATAGGTTCATTTAAAACAACGATCTCATTACCAATATTGACATGTATGAGTAGTTCATTTGTTTCCTGAGAAAAACTTAAAAAACAAAAAAAATGGGTTATGATTAAAACTAATTTCCACTTCATTGGCGTGCTGACTTTGGAGGTCCCCCTGCGTGTGAAAACACATCGAGTATTAGTTTTTCCAGTTTTTTCTGTTGTTTTGGTGAACATACATTATTGACTTTTTTGAAGTAATCAAACGTCATGTGTTCTATTTGATGGTGATTTGCTGCAATGGAATCAATTACCGCATTTTTTCTAGACATATTGGTTTGTCCTTTGACAAATGCGTAGAATAATTGGACATGTAAGGTTCGATTTTTTTCCATTAATCGATCTTTTGCAGCAAAATGATACCTTTCCAATCGTTGAATTGATTCAGCTTCTTTACCTGTAAGTTGAAGAACTTTCGTTATTGGTATCCGGTGTCTCTCATGCGGTTGGCGCGAAAACCACAAAAAGTAACTTAACGTACCAATATTCAGAGAGATTAAAAAGATGATGAATACTTTATAGATGCGCAATTTTTTCATGGTGTTGAGTTTATGTAATCGAAATAAGTCGATGTAAATTCAAGTGATTGTTTCTTTTTGTAGGAATTGGTTAACGCAAAAACATTCATTACGAGTAACAAGAGGCAACTAGCCGCAGCCAAGAAAATCAGTCGCTTAGTTTCTTTATGTTGCAACTTAACGTTCAAAGGGATATTCTCCAACTTACGCATTAATGCATCTGGAACATCATACACCTGATGGCTATGATTGTCAATTTTGGTCTCGATATTTTCCAGTAATCTGTTCATTTGCTCTTTGTTAGATGTTTTTTTATGAAAAATCTTTCACTCGTTTGATGTATGTTCCAATAATTTTTGAATTACTGTTCGTTTAGCCCGAAAGACTAAGGATTCAACAGCTGAAATTGATACATTCATGATAGTTGAGATTTCCTCATTCTTCATTCCTTCTAATTTAGACAATGTAAATGCTGTCCGTTGATTTTCAGGTAAGGATAAAATAATGGCATCAATCATCAGGTTGAATTCCTTTTGCTCCAACAATGAGGATGGATTTGAATGTTGAGACATATCTTTTGCTACACTAAGCGTATCAAGCGAAATCAGCTTGCCAGCGCGTTTTTTCCGTTGTTTTTTTCGGTTGAATTCATGGCATTTATTGACTGTTATACGGTGAATCCATGTCGAAAGTGCACTTTCATTTCTAAATGTGGAAATCGATAAAAAGAGCGTTGTAAAGACTTCTTGCGTAATGTCCTCCGCATCCTGATTTGAAGGCAGAAGTCTTAAGCAAAGGTTGTAAACGCGTGAAGAATAACGATTAACAAGCAAGTAATAGGCCGTTTCATTACCAGACTTCAATAATTCCAAAAAATCCTCTTCTGTGCCCATACTATCTTAGAGAACAAATGTGGACAATTCTTGCGTGAAATAAAAAGAGGTAGTTAAACGGTTCGAACTAATAGGTATTCAGCAACTGCATGAAGCTGCCTCTTGATGTCTTCGTTTCCATTTATTGACATTAGTGCTTCAAGTGCTTTATTGTGGTGAAGATTCATGACTTCAATGCACGCGTCTTTTGCGCCTATAGTTATAAAGAGCTCTTGAGCAATGGCGATTTTTCGTTGTTGATCGCCTTCTTTTTGAAGAACAGTTAATTGTTCTTTTTGCACCGCATTAGCCAATTTATGGGCATTTAACGATAGAAGTGTTTTTTTGTCAGCGAGCACATCACCACCAACTTGTTTCCCGAATTTTTCTGGATCAGCGTACAAATCAAGAATGTCGTCCTGGATTTGAAAGGCCATTCCCAGGTGTTCACCAAACGCATATATTTTGGAACGATTGTCTGCATCAGTACCTGCAACGATAGCACCCATTTCTAAAGCGCAACCCAAAAGTACCGATGTTTTCAGGCGAATCATTTTCAGGTATTCATCAATTGACACGTCAGTTCTATTCTCAAAATCCATGTCCATTTGTTGTCCTTCGCAGACTTCAATAGCTGTGCGATTAAACAATTTCATCAATGGACCGAGGTGGCGTTCTTCTTGTTGTTCTAGTAACTGATAGGCTTTAACAAAAAGGACATCACCCGATAAGATGGCTATATTTTCATCCCATTTGGTATGGACTGTTTCCATTCCACGGCGCAAGGGCGCTTTGTCCATGATATCGTCGTGAATCAAGGTAAAGTTGTGGAACAGTTCTACCGCCAACGCACTAGGTATAGAAGTTTCAAACGACCCGTCGAATAATTCAGTACCCAATAACGTGAGAACCGGACGAATGCGTTTCCCGCCCAATGTCATGAAATAACGTAAAGGATCATAAAGATTAGCTGGTTCAACAGGCAATGAAAGATTCGCAATTGCGTGTTCTAATGGTTGGGAATACCTGTTGAGTTGATCCATCTTAATGTATTAAGTTCATGAGATACGTACCATATCCACTTTTAACAAGCGGTTCTGCAATTTGTTTGAGTTGCTCAGCCGTAATAAATCCGTTGCGGAATGCGACTTCTTCGATACATCCAATTTTTAATCCTTGACGCTCCTCAATCACTTGGACAAACTGCCCTGCTTGCATTAATGAAGTAAATGTCCCGGTGTCTAACCAAGCAGTACCTCTATCCAAAATAGCCACTTTTAACTTTCCTCTTCGAAGGTATTCCGCATTGACATCAGTAATTTCGTATTCACCGCGTGCCGAAGGTTGAAGGTTTTTAGCGATTTCTACAACAGAATTATCGTAGAAGTAAAGTCCAGGTACAGCATAATTCGATTTCGGATTAACTGGTTTTTCTTCTATCGAAACGACATTCATTTCCCCATCAAATTCCACAACGCCATACCTTTCAGGATCGCTTACGTGGTAGGCATAAACTACGCCACCTTCCGGATCGTTGTTTTGCCGAAGCAGGCTGTCCATTCCAACGCCATAAAAAATATTATCACCTAAAATAAGGGCCACTTTATCTGAACCAATAAATTCTTCTCCGATAACAAATGCTTGTGCTAGGCCGTTTGGAACTTCCTGAACTGCATATTGAAAATGACAGCCAATTTGTTCACCATTGCCCAGTAATTTTTCAAAATGCGGTAGGTCATGAGGAGTGGAAATGATCAGTATTTCGCGTATACCAGCACTCATTAGAATCGAGAGCGGATAATAGATCATCGGCTTGTCGTAAATCGGCATCAATTGTTTTGAAACTGCCAA
>CANHQC010000098.1 GCA_947462695.1 Flavobacteriales bacterium
CAATTCATTAGCGAATTCGATTGTTCTTGCCTCCGATAATTCACGTGGATACATCGCGCCGGCTTCGGTAGCGCGCGCAGATCAAGGACAAAGTATATTTATTCAGTCATTTGGAGGTGAAGTTACCAAGATCAATGGCCACAATTGGACAACAGCATGGTCGACAACAATTCCGGGAACAGAATCGTCTGCTGCACCTGTTATCGGGAGAATGAATGCGGACCTTACGCCGGATGTATTTGTGTTATTGTACAAAGGAATCGCGCCTTCCTACTCAGATTTCTACCAAGTCATGTTGGATGGATTGACAGGTACCATCGCATTTAAAGATAGTTTGGGCGTATTCTCTTACCCTTCGGCTAATGCAATTGATTTGAATAACGATGGTGTTGATGAGGCTGTTGTATCAGTTACATACAATGAAGTCGGGGTATTCAAGCATAAGTTACATGCAATCGATTTTACAGCATCTTCAATTTCGCAAATAGACGCAACACGAACAGGTGTAAACTTAGGCTGTACGCCACACATCGTAAACATGGACAATGATGCCTCATTAGAATTGATTTATGTTGTCAAAAAAGACAGTGTTAATCCGGTTGGAAGTAAAGGTATTTTTATCAACTGCATCAATCTTTCATCTAACCGTCCAAATAATGGAATTGCTTGGGGAAGTTACATGGGCACCAAACAAGATGGACATTACCAGTATAGTCCTGTAAACTGTGGTTTTGGTAGCACGATTGCTTCAGTGAACATTCAAAATCCAAGTTGCAATACTTTTTCAAACGGCAACATAACACCAATCGCAACAGGACAAAATGCGCCGTACACTTATCTCTGGTCGAATGGGCAAATTACCCCTACCCTAAATAATGTTCCAGCTGGTGCGTATTGGGTTCGTATTACGGACGCCAACAATTGCTTTGAAGAGCGCAGTGTGAATTTAGTTGATCCGTACGTAATTAGTTTTGGAGGTATTGCTTCTCCTAGCTGTCCTGGTGACACAAATGGAATGGCAACGTTAAATTCATCCGGTTGTTCATGTATGTTCAGTACGTGCACATTTCTTTGGGATAATGGCGTTACCACAAAACCAAACAATTCACTTGTTGAAGGTTGGAATAGTGTGACCATTAATCATCCGAACGGTTGCGTTGTGGTAGACTCTGTATTTATTCCTTCTCCAAGCCCAATCATTGATTCTGTTCAGATTCAGCACATCGATTGTTTTGGTAATTCAACTGGACTTATTGAATTGGTTCCAAGTGCAGCGGCTGGAGGTGTTCACTACAATTGGGAAAACGGTAACCAAACGAATAGCATTACCGGGTTAACTGCTGGGACCTATTCTGTCGTTCTTGAGGATTCAAGATCCTGTGAAGATTCCTTAATGATTACTGTCTTAGAACCAGATACATTAGTTGTTGATCACTTGGCAACCGATGTCTTATGTCATGGCGGTAATTCAGGATCAATCCAATGGTCCATTCAAGGCGGAACGATGCCTTACACGAGTTCATTCTCCAATCAAATTGTACAAACTACATCAGTCAGCGGACTTTCAGAAGGAAATTATACCATCGAGGTTACCGATTCAAATAATTGTATGCAAAGTATCCAAGTTGTTCTGACAGAGCCAGCGCCACTTTCATTGACACTTAGCAGCACTCCAGCGAGCGGGATGAATAGCCTTGATGGAATTATTATAGCTACACCATCAGGAGGGACTGCGCCATACTCGTACTTATGGAATGTTCCGCAATCCGATTCCACAATCGTGTATTTAAACCCTGGTAATTATACCCTCCAATTAAGTGACCAGAACGGATGTACAATCGACACCAGTTTATATATCGGTGTACTTTCACTTGACGAGGAATCTATAGTGTCCATAGAACTCTTCCCTAATCCTGTAACTGATAAATTGCACGTAAAGGGAGGTAAAACAGATGCGGACTTTTCCATCTATTCTGTTACTGGCCAATTGATTAAAGAAGGTAAACTCAATGAAAATGCGGTTTACGTTGGCGATATTAGTGAAGGAATGTATTACATCAAATTCAAAGAAGAGATGATTCCTTTTCTTAAGAAATAGAACCGAATTTTAGTTTTATCAATACCCTAAAATGAACTAAATGCCGTTTGTTTCGTTCTTAACATAGGTCAATTTGAAGCTCAACTTAATGTTTCATCTTTGCATCACACTTTGTTAAATTAAAAATATACAACATGAAAAAAGTTTTTTTACCAGCAACACTTGCTTTAGCATTAATGTCGTTTGTAGTGGCAACAGTAGCCACATGGAAATCAGATGGCGCACATTCCCGTTTAGGTTTTTCAATTACGCACATGGGAATTTCAGAAGTTAACGGTCAGTTCGATAAATTCGAAGTGTCAATCAGTACACCAAACGCGGATTTCTCTGGAGCAACAATTGAGATGACAGCTCAAGCCTCCACAATCAATACAGGAATGTCAATGCGTGACGATCACTTACGTGCAGCTGATTTCTTTGATGTAGCGAACCACCCAACACTTACGTTTAAAAGTACGTCTGTAAAAAAAGATAAAGGAAATGCGTACACAGTTACCGGTGACCTAACAATGAGAGGAATTACTAAACCAGTTACGTTCCAAGCCATTCACAATGGAAACGCAAAGAACCGCGCAGGTGGTGATGTAGCTGGATTCAGAATGATGGGGACAATCAAGCGTTCTGATTTCAAAGTTGGTGAACCAGGAGGAACCCTTGCTGACGAGGTGAAGCTTATTGCTGACCTTGAAGTAGGAAAAGACTAACTTGCAATCGATCAACAGCATGAAAACAATCGTTTTTTCCGCGCTTCTTTTTCTTACACTTTCATTTTCAAGCACAGCACAACAATGGAAAATTGCGGAAGGTCATAACATAGCATTCTCTAATAGTGATGTGGCAGGTGTTTTCAAAGAGTTGAGCGGATCCATTAATTTCGATCCTTCGAATTTAACAAGTTCAAAGTTCGTACTCAAAATCAACGTAGCATCCATCAGCACAGGTAATGCCCTTCAAAACAAGCATGCCAAAGGTGAAGAATGGTTTGATTCGGAAAAGCACCCAACCATTGAATTTATTTCCTCGAAGATTGAAAAAACCGAAAATGGTTATACCGCGACGGGTAAATTGGACATCAGAGGGGTGAAAAAGGAAGTGAAAGTTCCGATTACCTTCGTTAAAAAAGGAAACAAGGGAACATTCGTTGCCAAGTTTTCGGTTAACCGAATGGATTACGGTGTTGGTAAAAAGGGTGACGTGAATGAAACCCTCAAAATCAATGCGACCATTCCAGTTGTAAAAAAATAAGGTTATGATACGATTAAGTTTGTTTGCGTTGATAAGCGGTTTGGTAGCTGGATTTGCATCTTGGAGTTACGGGATGGTATTTTCAGATGCCTTACTGGTTGATTACTCAGCAGTGATTCCGACTACCGCAATATTCATTTCATCCCTAATTGGATGTGTATTAGCTACGCTTGGTTATGCCGGACTTACCAAATTTCTTCCCAATTGGGGAGAGTTCATTTTTGGAATGCTCTTCGCGTTGCTGAGTATTGCAAGTATTATTGGCGTTTTTGGGGCTCAACTTCCAGATAGCGACGACGAAAGTTTTTATTACCTGATTTTCGGGTACGCGATTCCAATGCATTTCTTTCCATTTATGGTTTGGTACGCCTTGAAACCGCTGTTTACACGAAAGTGAAGGGATTGAAAATAGATTGAATGAAAACGGGGACGAAAATGTCCCCGTTTTTTTTGTTATTTATACCGCTGATCGAACCACCTGTATTTCTTTCGTTTGGAAATGGAAATCCCGTTAATCCTATCTCCCAATTCAACATCCATAAAATAGCTATCAAAAGAATAACTGACATCAAACTTTACCCCCTCTTTGCCTATAGCTTCAAATAAATTGGTGGTATCCTTCCAATCAACACCTTCCAATAATGTTGATCGATTTTTTAGCGGTTCAGTATAAGAAAGGTTGTAATCATTCAGGATCTTGTTCATCCAATCAAATACCTCGCGTTGGTCTTTTGGATCCGAAGACAGCACAAAATAAAAATCTTTCTTTATTAACTGTTTTACCCACACACCAGCTCGTATTTTGTTAACGAAAAGTTTTTTTTCATAGTACTTAATCCGCGCCGGTTGAGCCCATACCATTCCCATGCACACGAATGCGCCAATTACTGCCATTGTTTTCATCACTTTTAGATTTTAAGGTTTAATACGTTGAATCAATACTTTAAAATACCGGGCCCGGATATGGAACATGCACTTACTAGCTATTCCTTTTAATTGATTCTGAGCCTTTAATGATAGGGTACACAAAAAGTAACAACATGAACTCGATTTTTTTTAACGCCGTTCTCCGTTTAGTCTTCCTACCTTTGTAAAAACAGTGAATGATGGACGAGAAAAAAATGCACCCGGAAAGTTTAATGATGAGCTATGGATACAAACCTTCCCTTTCTGAAGGTGCCATTAAATGTCCCATTTTTCAAACCTCGACCTTCGTTTTTAATTCAGCAATGGAGGGAAAACGCTTCTTTGAACTGGCTTATGGTTTGCGTCAACCGGATCAAAACGAAGAACCCGGTCTCATCTACAGCCGGTTGAATAATCCTGACCTGGAAATCCTTGAAAACAGACTGTGTTTATGGGATGGCGCCGAAGATTGTGCGGTATTCGAAAGTGGTATGTCTGCTATCTCAACGGCACTTATGGAGTTCATGCAACCTGGTGATTTGTTATTGTATAGTCGACCAGTTTACGGTGGAACAGATCACTTTATCAACCACTTCCTTAAAAAACTGAATATTGAGTCCGTGGGATTCTACGCTACCGATACGTTTGAAACCATCATTGAAAAAGTAAACGCAAGCGGCCGAGCTGATCGGTTAACCATGATTCACATCGAAACACCAGCAAATCCAACGAATGCATTGATTGATATCGAACTCTGTGCACGAATTAAAGCGCATTTCTCAACACCTGAAAAAGATGTTTTTTTGAGTGTTGACAATACATATATGGGGCCCCTTTGGCAACATCCGTTGAAGCATGGCGCTGATTTAGTCTTGTATTCAGCCACGAAATACATTGGTGGTCATTCAGATGTCATTGCAGGCGCGTGTCTGGGATCCAAAGCACTTATTCAACGGGTAAAGGGCTTGCGAACTTTTCTAGGGAATATGGCTGGACCGTGGAATGGTTGGTTGTTGATGCGCAGCTTGGAAACGTTGAAAGTCCGAATGGAAGAGCAAGCGCGAAATGCGCGGTTTGTGGCAGAATTTTTAAGAAACCATCCGAAAGTAGAAAAAGTGTATTACTTGGGGTTCATCGATGAACAAGGAACAGCCATCGAGCAAGCCATATACCACAGACAGTATAGTTCAGCGGGAGCTATGATCAGTTTCGATATTCGAGGTGGGGAAAAAGAGGCGTTCGCTTTCCTGGATTCTTTAAAGTTGATCAAACTAGCCGTATCACTCGGGGGAACAGAAAGTTTAGCAGAACATCCACAGACAATGACACACGCCGATGTGCCAGGACATGAAAAAGAATTAATGTTTATTTCCGAACGACTGATTCGGCTATCTGTGGGGGTTGAGCACCCAGATGATATAATAGCAGATATTAAGCAAGCGCTAGAAATCGCATAAGGTTTTCTCAATTGTTGCCTTTCTGCTCATTCAATCGTCCTTGCTCGCGAATGCGTTGATCGAGAATATTGGAGTAGTTCAATACAGCTTTTTTACCACCTTCAACATAGGCGCGTTGAACCCATGTTTGTGCTTGATTCAAATCACCTCTTACCTCATACCCCAATGCTACATTGAATGCCGCCTTTGCGCGCTCCTTGGATTTTCCGGATTGGTTATACACTCGTTCCCATGTTTCAATCGCTCCCTGCCAATCTTTTGCCAAAGCCTGGCGTTCACCACGTTCCAAATCGCCCTTTTTACCTTTGTACATATCGCGGTGCTCCCAAAAATAAAGCGGGACAATATTCATCGCAAATTCATAACCTGTTTCCTTTGATACGGCCATTAATGCCTCATTGCGTTTAATGAGTTTAGCCACTGCTTCAACGGGATTTACAGAACGCTGAACCCAAAACCTGCTGTGCTTAAAACGATCTTCGTATAAAATTGACCGCGTTTTTGGTGCATATACGCGGTAACCCGCAGTTGCTTTCGCCGTTCCTCGCACCTCAACTTGTCCACCTGACCCCCCGCTTAAAACCGCTCCAACCACCTCTCGGGCTGTTGAAATTGGATTGGCAATGAGGTAATCTGTATCGAAAAACTCCAATACTAACAACCCGTCTACCTTGTATTTCTGACACAGACTATCGACTGTTTCCCATGGCAATAAAGCTCCAAAATCTAAACTTTTTTCATCCGAAGCATCGAACTGCTCCTCGCATTTCATGACTGTGAAACGGCTACTTGTATTTAACGTTTCCACCAGGCCTTGTAGGCATTCCTCAGATAATTTCTTGTCTTGGCGAGGTGTCTCACCTGTTAACGTTCCTTCAATTGCTGACATATTCGTTGGAATCGATCGGTTCAAAATACCGATTGACTTTATTTCTTGAGGAACTGTTATTCGCGCTGGTCGCATGACTTGCACCTGCATATTTCGAATACCGCTGCATGAAGCAAAAATGGTGAGTAAACCTAACGAAAATAAAAGTGATTGTAGATGTTTCATAATTACCTAATACATTTTTCGAACTGCTTAAAAATAGATGTTATTTCTTAATATACTCGGTAATTTCGGATTAAATTGGCACTACCCGAATCAACTTTTGCCACCTCACTTTTGACGTCCTGAAAGGTGCTCTGCGAAATCCTACTAAGTGAAAAAGCGATGCGACACGAGAACGAAATTTAAAAATCTTACCCAATTGATAGGTGAATGAGACATAATCTATTCCTTTGCGGGTTTCCATGATCGCCGTAAATGACGCATAGGTTGGAAGTGATGAAAGCACAGCTTGAGGTCCGTTATATACCCAACGAATGGCTTTATGTTGTTCTTTCTTGTACAACCTGTCCCAGTTTCGTTTGACAAACGACCAGTTTTCCTTGTAAATATTTCTACAAAGTCGGCAATGCTGTTTATGGGAATGTTCAACATCAGCGACTTTTTTATTTAGTGATAATTCCACGAAATTACTGGCGAAACTTCCTTCCCAACGGAAGTGATCCGGATAACCATCGACATAGTCATCCGGAATCGGATCCTTCTCATCATCCTCAATGAACGCATAAC
>CANHQC010000099.1 GCA_947462695.1 Flavobacteriales bacterium
CCAATCAATGGAATTGGAATACTTTCTGGTTTTTTAAAACGAATACAACTTTTACCCATGTCGGGTTTCTTTCCTGTAACTGCAGTGTAAGTTTGAACAAACCAATCCAGTAATTCAGGTTTAGCATACATCCCCATGTGATAAAGTGCCATATGACTTTTTTGACTGGCAATACTGACAAATGGCAAAGGTAATTTCGGGTCACAATGGTAACCAGCTGGATAAACCGTGTGAGGCAAGACATAGCCAATCATTCCATAACTCATCACAACGTCGAACTGTGGGTCGAGGTTCGATAAAATGGTATCATGTAATCGTTGAAACACCTCTTTTCTTTCAGGTGCAATTGAACGCAAGTATTCTTCGACTGCTGGGTTCATAGCATTACGATAATTGATTTATTGCTTTTGTAGTTCCAATTTTCATGGTGATAAAATCAACCGCTTTTTTTGCTCCTCTCGCTGGCGAATACTCACGGCCATAAAAAATAATTTGAAGGTGCAATTTGTTCCATTTCTCTTCAGGAAATAAGCGCTTGGCATCCTTTTCTGTTTGAACGACATCCTTTCCGGAAGTAAGTCCCCAACGCGTCATGAGTCGATGAATATGTGTGTCGACTGGAAAGGCAGGTACTCCAAATGCTTGGGCCATCACAACTGATGCCGTTTTATGACCAACCCCAGGAAGTGACTCTAAATAGTCGAAATCGGCTGGAACCTCTCCATTACATTCAGCAACAAGTCTTTCAGATAGTGTAAATATAGCGTACGATTTTCTAGGCGATAGTCCGCAAGGTTTAATGATTTCCCTTATTTCTTCCACTGAAAGTAAGCGCATCTTTTCAGGAGTATTGGCTCGAGAAAAGAGCAAAGGCGTAATCTGATTTACACGGGCATCTGTGCATTGTGCGGATAATAAAACAGCAATTAATAACGTGTATGAATCACTGTGGTCGAGAGGAACAGGCGTTTCAGGATAGAGTCGCTCTAACTCTTCAATAACAAATGCTGCTTTTTCTTTTTTTGTCATAGTTCAGGGCCAATACGAAAGTACATATTTCAGCCGTAAACCATTTAGCTCGAAATTAAATACCTTTGTTTTATGAATAAAAATGACCTTCATTTTCCTCAATTCAGAAGGATGACTGGACGAGAGGTGTGGTATAAAATTCACTCATTAACAGCTTTTGATGAACTACTACTGATAGGAAGTCGGTTGGTGAAATATACAATTACCGCTGAGCAATACCCTGAAAAATTGCGTATTTTAGATATGTTGTCTTGTCAAGAACCTTTCAAAGAAATTACAGCAATTGACTACAGTGAAATCGAAAAGCAATTGAATGTGTGAATTTATTATCAACATTTCAATTAACTGACAGTTAGAAATTGTCCTTTTCTTTACCTTTAACGCATGCTAAAATTCCTTTTTGCACTGCTATTTATGCTTCCGATTCTTGCTTTTGCTCAAGCATGGAATCCAATTGGTGGTAAATCAGCCTCAATGGCCAACGCATCTGTTACCAATGTCGATGCATGGTCTTTCCATCACAATCCTGGTGCTGCAGGTGCATTGACAAAGCGTTCAATAGGACTTTTTTATGAAAATCGCTTTTTATTGCAAGAACTGCAAACTCAAGGTATTGTCGTCAATCAACCGCTTAAAAAAGGCGTAATTTCCGTTGGTGCACAAGTGTATGGATTTGAACTGTACCGTACCTATCGTGCGGGTATTGGTTATGCATTACCACTTTCAGATCGTTTTTACGCTGGCGTACAATTGAATTATTTAGGCGTTCAACTAAGGGAGCCTTATGGCACAAAACACGGTGCTTCTGCCGAAATGGGATTGTATGCTAAACTCACTGATAACTGGACGTTAGGTGTAGCAGTGTTTAACATTGGTCGCATGAAACTGGCAGATTTCCAAGATGATCGATTTACTACCTTAATGAGGCTTGGAACTGGGTATTCGTTTTCAGAACAAGTTACGGTTGTTGCAGAGGCAGAGAAAAACTTGGATTATCCAATAAGAGCAAAAATAGGCATTGATTACCAGCCAATTACTCCATTTTCTATTCGTGCAGGTGTTGCTACGGAACCATTAGAATTAACTTTTGGATTTGGTTACAACTGGAAATGGTTACAAATAGATTTGGGAAGTGCATTTCAATACCAATTAGGTTGGTCGCCTCATTTTTCCATCACCTTTAGCGATCAAAAGTGATTCAACACTTCAGACATATCGCAGTTGTTGCGTTTATTTTTTGTTTCGTGCACGCAAATGCGCAAGAAAAGAATGAAATTATACAGCAGCGAATTGAATTTATTTCAGAACAATTGCAGTCTGAGGATATTGACTTAACGAATGTAATTGAGCAATTAACCTATTACATAGATCATCCGTTAAATTTGAATCAAGCGACTGTTGAGGAGTTGGAAGAATTGAATTTACTGACGCCTATTCAGGTAAGCGATTTGTTGTTACACAGAAAGCTTTTCGGGAAGTTGTTATCCGCCTACGAGTTACAAAGTTTGACGTATTGGGACATGCAAACCATCCAATTGGTTTTGCCTTTTATTCGAGTTGATGATAAATTAGATAACCTCCATATTTCTTGGAAAGAGGCGCTGGAACAGGGGGATTATGAGCTTTTTCTTCGCTACCAACGAACGCCAGAGGAACGATCAGCGTATTCTAATGTTGCAGATTCAGTCTTGACGCAATCAAACAATTATTATGTGGGTAATCCTGATCGCTATTATACCCGTTTACGTTACACCTACCGCACAAATATCAGTATTGGAATGACCGCAGAAAAAGATCCAGGTGAAGGATTTTTTGATAACTACCAAAAACAAGGGTTCGACTTTTATTCTGCACACGCTTTCTTTAAAGGTGGAAAGTACCTAAAAGCAGTTGCCTTAGGTGATTTTCAAGTGCAAATCGGTCAGGGATTAAATTTATGGTCAGGCTATGCATTCGGAAAAACAGCAGATATCTCTACAGTAAAGAAAAATGCTATCCCATTAAGACCATATACATCAGTAGATGAAAGCCGTTTTTTGCGTGGTGCAGGTGTCGATTTGGGATATAAAAATTTCGGGTTGACATTATTTGGATCAATAAAGAAAGTAGATGCCAATGTACTTAGCGATTCCTTATACGATGACCTGGAATTTGTATCAACTATTAATCTCTCCGGTTTACATCGAACCATAAGCGAGATCAACAAAAAAGATGCATTGACAGAATATATTGGTGGGGGTCATTTGCGCTATCGATCAAGGAATCTACAACTTGGATTAGCTGGAGTCTATCAAGGGTATGATAAAGAATTTAACAGATCTGTTCAACCGTATAATCAATTCGATTTTCGAGGAAAGTCGATGACATCGCTAAGCGCAGATTATTCATGGGCCATACGCAATTTCAACTTCTTTGGGGAGGTTGCACGTTCAAATTATTCAGCAACTTGGGCACATTTGCATGGTGTATTATTTTCAATGGATCCAAGGGTTTCGTTTAGCTTGCTCTACCGAGATTATGATCGGGCATACCAAACCTTTTACAATACTGGGTTTTCAGAAGGAAGCAATACACAAAATGAGCGCGGAGTGTATTTGGGTACGAAATTGAAAATAGCTAGTTCATGGACAATCAATGCCTATGTTGACGTGTTTTCATTTCCCTGGATGAAGTACCAAGTTGATGCACCTTCCGAAGGCTATGAATGGATGATCCAGCCGAGTTACAAACCAACTAAGAAATTGGAAATTTACGGACGAATCAGGCAACAGGTTCGCGAGAAAAACGCTCGAAACAATGATGATCCAGTGACGCCGATAGAAGATGTTGTGCAACGCAATTACCGCCTGAATATTTCATATGCCGTTTCGGAATGGGTAACCTTAAAATCCCGAATTGAATGGGTCACATTGGATCGAAAAAGTGTCGGAAAAGAAAAAGGAATGCTTATCACGCAAGATGTATTGTTTAAGCCGAAAAAATTCCCAATGGATGTTTCATTGCGCTATGCGCTCTTTGATACAGACAGTTACGATACTCGCTTGTACACGTTCGAAAACAATGCACTTTATGTATTTGCCGTTCCGGCCTACTTTTACCAAGGAAGTCGAGCGTATGTTCTATTAAGGTATTCTTTCCTTAGACATGCGGATTTGTGGATTCGTTATGGCGTTTTTATATATTCCAATCGATCAAGCATTGGTTCCGGCCCCGAAGAAATTTCTGGTTCTCGAAAATCTGATATCACGGTTCAGTTAAGAATCAACCTATAGGTTAGTATTCGATATCTAGATTAAACGTATTCTTCAGTGTATGAAGATTTGGATTTTTTCGCGCTAACGCAGCAAATTTGTCTTTCCCCGAAAGAAACTTCACTTCTTTCTCTGGATTTTCGTTCAATCGTAATTTGATATCAATAAAGTAGTTATTCAATGCCTTTCGGAACTGACCGATCATTTCAGGTAAATTCGGAGTAATATAATCGATCTGAATTTGATTGTCTACTTCAAGAATGAACACTTCGTCATCGATAATAGGTTCACGCTTAATAAGTGCATTATAATAGGTTTCCAAGCCTTTTTCCTTCATTTCAAACGCATGCCTTCTCCACAGCATTTTAACGTCATCGAGTATAAAACTATTACGCGGTAAATCCTTTTGAATAGAACTATTCGCTTGCAACTCCACTTCCTTCTTTTCCAGTATTTTTTTAATGGACAAGTGTGTCGTATTTAACGTGCCAACCGGTTTTTCGGCCACTTTTTCGATTGGAATAGATGGAATTGACTGGGACGGTACAGAAGGAACAAGCGGTTTATTCGCTGGTGTGACTTTGTCTCTTAAGGCTTGATTAGGAAAAGGAATCAATTCAACGGGATCCGTCAGCCATTTTTTTTTTCGAGCTCTTGTTTTAAAGAACACAATTGCATCACCGCCATTTCAACGAGTAAACGCTGATTTTTGGAAGACTTGTATTCTACATCCGTTTTACTTAAGACACCTAAGGCACGTAAAATAAGGTAATGATCAATGGCGTTTGCCTGATCAATGTAACGTTGTTGAACGGATTCTCCAACTTCTAAGAGCTGAGCCGTTCGAACATCTTTACAAACTAAAAGGTTTCGGTAATGGTTTGCAAGGCCAATAATAAAGTGATGTCCATCAAAGCCTTTTTCGTACACGTCATTTAACAGGAGTAGGCCTGAAGGTATATCGGCTTTTTCAGCTGTTTCGACTATTCTGAAGTAGTAATCGTAGTCGAGTATATTCAAGTTTTCAATGACTTGTTTATAAGTCAATGTTGTTCCTGAAAAGGTTACCAATTGGTCAAAAATGGATAATGCATCGCGAAGTGCTCCGTCCGCTTTTTGTGCAATGAGGTGCAATGCCTCACTGTCTGCGCTAATTCCCTCCTGTGTGGCAATGTATGCTAGGTGATCAGCAATGTCTTTAACTTTAATTCGACTAAAATCAAAGATTTGACACCTGGATAGAATGGTTGGTATGATCTTGTGCTTTTCAGTTGTAGCTAAAATGAAAATGGCATGCTTAGGCGGTTCCTCCAATGTTTTCAAAAACGCATTGAACGCTTGTGGAGATAACATGTGTACCTCATCGATGATGTATATTTTGTACTGACCTAATTGCGGGGCAATGCGCACTTGATCGATCAACCTTCGAATATCATCAACGGAGTTGTTCGACGCAGCATCAAGCTCATATATATTTAATGAATTACCTGTATTGAAGGAAATACACGAATCGCAAGCGTCACAAGATTCAATGGCCTCTGTTCGATTGAAGCAATTGATGGTTTTTGCTAAAATTCGCGCGCTTGTCGTTTTACCAACACCTCTAGATCCACAAAAAAGAAATGCTTGGGCTAAGTGATCGGTTTTGATCGCATTTTTTAAGGTAGAAGTAATCGATTTCTGACCAACCACAGACGAAAACGTTTGCGGACGGTATTTGCGGGCAGAAACAACAAAATCACTCATAAGACAAATGTACGGCATCCGAACAACTTCTCAAACCAACTTTGACAATTGTTAAAAACTTATCCCGTTCTCATTCAAAACACCGGAATCGAAAAGTCTAATTTTGTTCACATGAAACAAATGATTGGTTTTGGACAGTTTCTTTTATTCGGTTTACTCCTTTTTTCGTGCGATCAGCCCGATCCCGAAATCCAGCGAAAGGCCGTGTTTGATATTTGTGGCTGCATGGGAACAAAAGATGCGCTATTGGTTCGTGATACACTTGCTCTGCATAAAGAAATTAGAATGCTTCACTACACGCAATGCATTTTTGATCACGCGCAACAAGCAGACCCTTTCGATTCATCTTTCCGGAAGATGATAGCATCAACGTGCCCCAATTTACTTCCGTTGCACGATGCATTTGTCGAGGCTGGCACTAAAAAAGAAAAGGCTGCCAATTGACAACCTTTTCCATTCGATATAAACGTTCCTTTAGTCAACAATCTCTATACTGTCAATAGTATCTCCCTCACGAATATCGTCGACTACGTCAACTCCTTCGATCACTTTTCCAAAACACGTATGGTTTCCATCTAAATGTGCGGTGTTGTCGCGAGAATGGCAAACGAAAAACTGAGATCCTCCCGTGTTGCGCCCGGCATGAGCCATGGACAATACACCTCGTTCATGGTGCTGATTTTCTGACTTAACTTCACAATCGATCTGATATCCAGGCCCTCCAGTTCCTGGCATGCCCGTCGCTCCTTCTCGTGTATTTGGACAACCGCCCTGAATGACAAAGTTTGGGATTACTCGGTGCCATTTCAAGCCATTATAGTAACCTTCCTTCGCCAATTTCGCAAAGTTTGCGACTGTATTTGGAGTTTCTTTATCGTAAAGCGATACACGCATAACTCCTTTGTTTGTGGTAATTATTGCTTCCATAGATTTTTTTTACAAAGATAATTATCTATTCCGTTGTGCTTACTATCATGGAAGATTAACCTTAAATCATAGAAAGTAAAGATTGATTTCGCTATCCTTCATTACATTTGTCTATGCAAAAGTTCACGTTCCATCGAAAACAAACAGGATTTTTTTCAGATCAGCAGAATAGACTAGCTTATGATCAAGAAAGTCTTTTGCCTTTTATTCAACGTGTATTTTCAAAGGAGGCATTCGATAAACAAGTTGAACTCAAACGCTCTTCCTATTCCAATAATGTGCGATCAACACTTGCTGCGGTTGTTCGTGAAAAATATGCG
>CANHQC010000100.1 GCA_947462695.1 Flavobacteriales bacterium
ACAGAAATTGCGAATGTATTTAAAACTGAGTACGTCGAAGCGGGATTTGTACAAATGCCCGGAAGATGGGCGAAAGTTGGGTGCTCTATTCGCTTGCGCTAAACAAATCTACCGTCTTTCATAACCAACTTGCGATCGGCTTGGTTGGCAAGATCGTCGTTATGGGTCACAATGACAAAGGTTTGATTGAATTTTTCCCGAAGCGTAAAAAATAATTTGTGCAATTCAACTGCATTGTGAGAATCTAAATTTCCTGATGGTTCATCTGCCAGTAGGATAGAGGGTTGATTCATTAATGCCCTGCAAACCGCTATTCGTTGTTGTTCTCCACCTGATAGTTCAGCCGGTTTATGCACAGAACGATTGGTTAATCCAACCAAATCCAATAATTTAATAGCGCGATCTTCTGCTTCTTTTTTTGGCGTGCCTTTTATCAAGGCTGGAAGGATGCAATTTTCTAGTGCGGTGAATTCAGGAAGCAGTTGATGAAACTGAAAAATAAATCCAATATGTTGATTACGAAAGGCTGATAATTCTTTTGAAGAAAGGAAAAATGGATTAATTCCGTTCAAGGAGATCTCTCCAGAATCAGGAGTGTCTAGTGTGCCTAAAAGCTGCAAAAGAGTTGTTTTTCCAGCTCCTGAAGCCCCAACAATTGCCACAATTTCTCCTTTTTTCACTTCAAGATCTATTCCTTTTAAAATGGGAAGATCTCCGTAAGATTTAAAGAGTTGTTGGGCAATCAGCATACTATTTATTTAAATTTAATTGATGCCCCATTTTATCACGCTTGGTTTGAAGATAGAGCTCGTTGTGTTTGTTTGAAGCAATTTCTAGAGGGACATTTTCAATAATTTCAAGTCCATAGCCCATCAAACCGGTTCTTTTTGTTGGGTTATTTGACATCAAGCGCATCTTTTTGATTCCTAAATCACGAATGATTTGTGCGCCAATACCATAATCGCGTTCATCACCTTTAAACCCAAGTTTGAGGTTGGCCTCCAAGGTATCTAATCCTTCTTCTTGAAGTTTATAAGCTTTTAGCTTATTTAAAAGTCCGATTCCTCGACCTTCTTGATTCATATAAATGATTGCTCCTTTACCTTCTTGTTCGATCAATTCCATTGCTTTATGCAACTGTGGTCCGCAATCACACCTGCACGAACCAAAAATATCTCCAGTAATGCAAGAAGAATGCACCCTCACTAATACAGCTTCATTTTCTTCCCAAGATCCTTTCACGAGCGCCAGGTGCTCTTGACCTGTATTTATTTCTTTGAAGGCGTAAAGATCAAAATCACCGTGAGTGGTAGGCATTTTTACATCAACAATGCGTTCAATTAAGGATTCGTGTTTTATTCGGTATTCAATCAAATCTTCAATAGAGATGATTTTTAGGTTAAACTTTTGAGCAATTTCAACGAGTTCAGGAAGCCTTGCCATTGTGCCATCCTCATTTAAGATCTCTACAATTACTCCTGCTGATTCAAAACCAGCTAGCCTGGCAAGATCAATGGCTGCTTCTGTATGTCCAGCGCGTCTAAGTACCCCACCTTTCTTTGCGCGAAGCGGGAAAATATGTCCTGGTTTTCCAAGCTCTTCCGGTTTTGTTGCTGGATCAATTAACGCTTTAATGGTTAAGGCCCTATCTTGCGTTGAGATCCCTGTTGTGCATCCATGTCCGATCAAATCTACCGATACCGTAAAAGGAGTTTCATAAGTGGCTGAATTGGCACGTACCATGAGGTCAAGACCTAATTCATCGCACCGGTCTTCAACGAGAGGAGCACAAATTAATCCGCGTCCGTGCGTGGCCATAAAATTGATGATCTCTGGTGTGACATTTCGAGCTGCTGTCAAAAAGTCGCCCTCATTTTCTCGATCCTCGTCGTCAACTACAATGATTACCCGTCCTGCGCGGATTTCCTCGATTGCCTCCTCAATGGTATTCAATGTAAATTTCATCAGTCTTAAAAGTTCCGCAAATTTAGCGAAAATAAAGCAATTAACTCGTGATTAACGATCGGTCAGTTTGTCAATCAGTCCTTGGATAATCCTTGTGCTTTGATTCCATTGAAAGTGATCTTGAACAAACTGTTTGGCTTGTGTTGATATACGATGGTAAAGCGCGCTGTCAGCACGTAATAAGTTGATCGCATCCTTAAATTGTTCGGCCGTTTCAGCTACAAGTATGGTCTCGCCATTTACGGCACCAATCGCATTATTCGCGAGAGATGTTGTTATACATGGAATGCCAAGTGCCATAGCTTCAAGAAGTTTATTCTGCATTCCTGTGCCAATCATCATTGGCGCGACAAATACAGCACCGCTTTTGTAACTTTCGCGAATGTCATTTACCCAACCTTGAAGCGTAATATTGGTGGCTTCATCACAAGCTATTTGCAAAGATTTACTCGGTTGAGCTCCAGAAACAAGAAGCGAACAATCCTTAACTAAAGGTAAGATCGAATCTTTCAAATAAAGCACTGCTTCAATATTTGGAGCATAGCTGAGATTACCAACAAATACAAGGTCGTATGTTGGTGTAATAGGTAAATCTTCGAAAAAACTCCGATCTATACCGTTTGGAACTGCTACAATTTTTGATCGGTTTGGATGGGCAATGAAATTTTTATCTTGCTCGCTGATAATAAGTTTTTCTTCAAAGTAGTCGAAAATACGTTGCTCGTACCTTCTTAACCTTCGTGATTCCATTTCAAAAAAGAACGTTGCATACCACTTGCCTAAGTGTCTCCGTCTTTCCATTCCCTTAGAAAATGCGTCCATGTAATCCAGTACTTTTGGACAATCATGGTATTCCTTTACGTATTCTGTAACCCGGATCAATTGACAATAAATTGCATCAGGTTGCAGTGCAGTAATGGTTCGGATTATCCTCTGTTTATGAAAAGGGTTAAAAAAATAACCTACTTGTATGGGTAATGAAAAAAATAAACTACGAAGCATACCTACTATTCTGCTAACCAGGGATATTCTATAAATCTGAACGGATTCGCAATATTTTAGTAATTCGTTTTCGTAATCCGGAGAGACCGGAATGTCACTAATGGAAAGCAAGTGAATTTCGAATGTATAGGAAAGTTCTCTTATTTGGTGATAGATGCGAAGTTTATCACCTTTTTCTAAAGGATAAGGAAAGCGTGATGTGATGATCACTAATTTTTTTTTCAGTGATGCATTCATTCCTTAGCTTGAAATTGTATAAGTTTTTTACTGAATGCAATGTAGTGACTTGTGACAGCTCTGTTTTCAAACTTTTCCGCTGCTAATAGACGAGCGTTTTTTTGAATACGTTCAATTTCAGTTGGTTGCTCAATAAGTTCAGAAATTGTTCTTATCCACTCTTCAGGTGTGTCAGCAATTGCAATATGTTGATTGTTTTCTGCTTGCACTCCTTCTGCACCGATAGTGGTACTCACAATACACTTTCCAGCTGCCAATCCTTCTATAATCTTCACCCGCATTCCACCACCAGAGAGCAAAGGAACCAGCATGATTTGGTAGGAATTCATAAATGAAACAGCATCATCTACAAATCCGTGAACCTTTACATTGGGAAGTTGCCAGCTTTTTATATGTTCTGGTGTTCCTTTACCTGCAATGTGCAGTTCCAATGAAGGGTACTTTTTGTTCAACGCTGACCATATATTTTGCATAAACCAATTCAATCCTTCGACATTAGGGAGCCAATCAAGCGCTCCAATCATAAATATGGAATGTTGAACTGGTGATGAATCTGAATGGGAGAATTTTTCAAATTCAGTTCCAACGGGAATGACTTCAATAGGTCGTTCAACGCCCATTTTGATAAGTCGTGCTTTGTCTTCAGCAGTTATTGCGGCGATACCATCAGCAATATTGTAATGTATAGATTCAAATTTATATAGCCTTTTTGAAAGGTGTTGATAAAACCATTTTTTGAATGGATTCCTTTCATTTACGGCTAATCGCTTCCAAATAATGTACTCAATGTTGTGTGTTCGAACAATCACTGGACAAACACTATGCGCCTTAATTAACGGTAAGTAAGTCGAAACGAATGCACCTTCAACTTGAATGAAGTCATATGAAGTGGCATCAAGAAGTTTGACCAAACATGCATCTACGTCACTTGATTGAAAACGGACGATATTGTATGGAACTTCTTCGAAAAAGAAATTTTTCAATAAACGGAACACTCGAATTTGTGTATCAACAAAAACATCGAATTGTCGCGCCCAACTTTTCATTGCGTCCTTCGGTTGTGAATGCTTCGGTGTATTTATAGCAACTAGATCAATGACGCAACCATTCTCTGCTAATCCTTTCGTTATGGTGTAGATGCCCATTGCTCCTCCGTCCGTTGGGGGATAGGGGACACGGTATGTCAATTGAAGAACCCTCAAATTTCTTTGCCGATCAATTGGTTAACATGATTTAATACCGTTGATGCTTCGAGATTTTCCATGCAAGAAGTGCCGTTTTTGCATGTTCCTGAGAAGTAACAGACACATTCTTTTTCTGGAGAAACTAGTACCCCTCTACCATAAAGTTCGAATTCATGTGGATTGAAGATGTTGTTCATTAAAACAAGTTTCTTCTTTAATGCTACTGCAATATGCATGGCCATTGTCACTTGCGTAACAACAACATCCATTTGATCCATCAAATTGATAAATTGTTGTAAACTAAAATATCCAAGGTACAATGCACCTGTACGCTCAGAAAGTTCTTTATTTCTTCTATCCTCTTGCTCTCCACCGAGAAGAACAGGCATATAACCTGAATCTATTAAGCCTTCTATTAGTGCGATCCATTTTTCAGTCGACCACAAACGTGTTGTCCAACGATCTCCACACCCAGTATTTAAACCTATTAAAGGTTTTCCTTCAGGTAAGTTCCAGGTATAACCTTTGTCCGCATGATTCTCGAAAATGTACTCTTCACCATTGAATTCCCAGCCGTTCAATTCAAAAATTTCCTGAACATACGATTTCGTATTTGCTTTACTTACACTATCGAATAATCCAGTACTATATTTATGATGAGCTAAATCGTTCGCTGGATAAGGAATTCCGTCTTTTAGTACATACCCGAATTTTTTCTTCGCTTGAATTGAATTGGCCAACGCACAAGCTTCTTTGTCTTTATCCAAATTGATTAACACATCAAATTGACAATCATTTAGGTAAATTACTGATTGGAAGGTAAATGGCAGAATTTGGTCAATTGCAGTCGATGGTAAAATGGAAGGAGTCAGTGTTAACCAAGTGATTTTCGCATTCGGATATTCTAACCGAAGTTTATGAATTAGGGGAGTAGTTCGTATGACGTCACCGATTGCACCAAGTTTGATGATCAAAACAGTGTGATCAATTTTTGAATAGGCCGGACAATTTACACATTCATAGCCATGTTGCTTATGCGGCTTACACGGCAAATCTCCTCTAAAATGAAGACAATCAGTATGTAAAGAAAAGGAGCCAATTGAGTCCATTAGACCTTAATTTTAGTGCGCAAATGTAGTACTTATTATCCTAAAACACGAGATAATTAGATGGCGTTGTTTGACTTCTTTCGAATTTTCTTAAGTCGTTTACTCCAGTTTTCTCGGTCGAAAATGGGCCTGTCATTGGCGGCTGACCGCAGTACAATGAATGCAATTGGCGTGAGTACAATAGAGGCAAACCACATTCCAAGGAAAGGGGACACTACTTCGGATGCAGCTAAACTATCGCCAATACTAATCAACACAAAGTAAACCATAAACAATAAAGCAGCGATTACCACTGGTGCTCCAAATCCACCTTTTCGAACAATTGCGCCAAGCGGTGCACCAATGAAAAAGAGGACAATTATGGCGTACGTTAGCGCAAATTTTCGATGAAACTCAATCCAGAAGGAATTGGAATCACGGTCAAAACTCTTTAAAAAATCTAACTGACCTTGTAACGTTTGATTCGAACGTCGAAGTTTAGCTTGTGCGACTTGAATAGCCATTTTTCTGTCGGCTGATGATAATTCATCAAATAAATACGCGCGCTGTTCAATGGTATCCTTTATCCCTGAGTCATGATTGAGCTTGTTTGCCTTAAACTGTAATGCTTGAAAATAAATGTGTTCGTTTTTTGCACTTTCCGCGAATTTTCTCACCATATCTTGACCATTCTGATTGATGGAGTCTATCGCTTCTTGAATTTGAAAAACATTCAACATTTCATGCTTATCGGCAAAAGTTTCGTCCTGTGATCGCTGCAATGTAAATCCCGAAAGGTCTATTTTGTACGTTGCTTTTTCAAAGTCAGATCTCCTCGAAGGACGATTGTTGTGCTGATTGCGGTGCAATTTACCATTGACACTAAAAGTTGGTGACTGTGGCGATAATTCCTCAACTACATATCCATTGTTCAATTCAAAAAACAAATATTTACCGTTAATTGACTTGTACAATTTGCCATCCTCTGCACGTACTGTTTTAATTTCTTTAGGGCTTGTGTGGTCATGTATCAAAATTCCTTTGAATTGATCCCCTTTACCTTCGTCCACTTTTATAGCATATCCTTCCAATTCCTTACTGTAAACCCCTGGCGTCAATAAGGCAGAGATTTTTGTGTTTTGAATATCATAAATCAATGAATGCCATTTTAAATTCGCAACAGGAATGACGTAATTCGCGAAATAAAATGTACCCGCTGCAATCAAGAAAACAACGACGGTTAAAGGCCGCATAATTCGGTATAAAGAAAGTCCACTTGATTTAAGTGCCGTTAGTTCATTATTCTCCGACAGGTTTCCAAATGTCATAATGGAACTAAGCAGAATCGCAAGGGGAAGAGCCAGAGGAATTAAGCTCGCAGAAACGTAAAATAAAAGTTCTAGAATGACGAATGTATCGATGCCTTTGCCCATTAGATCGTCGATGTACTTCCATAAAAATTGCATCACAAGGATGAACATGGAAATAGTAAGCGTGACAAAGAAAGGACCAATAAAGGAACGAATACTAAATATATATAAACGCTTTAAGCGCATTCTTCCTGTTTAAGAAGCAAAGGTAATGATTCTCATTTAAGGAATTTGGAACTATGCACCAAGAACGCGTTTCAAATCACCCACTTGTTGCTCCCACAAAAGTTGCGACTCACTGATTTCATCTTCATCTGCGAAATCAGTTATGTTCATAATTACGGATTTAGTCATTG
>CANHQC010000101.1 GCA_947462695.1 Flavobacteriales bacterium
CGTTCGATGATTCGTTCAGTGACTTTTCTTACTTGTTCGTTCATAGCTATTGAGGAGAATAAAATACGGTTAATTCAGCCGATTGGCGCGCAACAATGGCAATGGGTAAATCGGTAGAAATGGCCTGATCTAGAACATCTTTTTTCGTTTCACCAACAATGAGTAAATCGAGTTGCTTGGATTGGATGATTAGTTCCTTGCTGCAAGATATTCGTCGCGTTGGGTGAACAGGAGCTTCAGTACAAACCAATTCAATTTTGTTGTTAGATAGACTTTGTTCAGAAGATCGGTTACCTGGAAAAAGGGAAGCTGTATGCCCATCTTCTCCCATTCCGAGTAAGAGGTAATCGATGCGTCTTAAAAATGGCGCATACGCAAGTTGGGCAGCTATTCTGTTCTCTTCTTCGTCGTTGGTGTAAAATACCATTGGAATGAGTTCGACATCTTCTGCCTGTGTAAAACAATCGCTCAATAAACGGAAGTTACTGTATTGATCATCGGAAGGTACAAACCGGTCATCAACCAACCCGATTTTTACATTTGACCACTGGATAGGTCGTTCACTCAAGGCACGGTAAATAAAGGCCGGTGTTGATCCTCCAGAAAGCAACACGTGTGCGTCACCATGTGCTGAAATTGCGGCATGAATGACCGCTTCAATCCGATCGACAAGTGCCAGTTGAAGGGCTTCTTTATGCTCGAAATCTTTAATGTTCATAGTTACTTGTCCGTGCACCATAATGGTTCACCATTGATTAATAAATTTCCAGGACCAGAAGCGCCAGCTTCGTAAAGCACATTCTTCATTTCTACCTCATTCCACGCTTTTACAATCGATTCAATCCAAATCCATGCGGCTTCCAATTCATCTTGGCGCATGAACAACGTTTGATTACCCCGCAGGACATCCATAATTAGTCGCTCATATGCATCTGGAAATCGCTCACTAAATGAATCAACGTAATCCAGTTTTAATGAGATCGGTTTGTATCGGTAACCACCTGGACCTGGTAATTTGGTCATTTGTACCAACTCTATGCGTTCCTCCGGTTGCAAGCGAATGATCAATTTGTTTCCAGGAATTTCTCCTTGCTGCGGGAAAAGGTTATGTCGAACAGACCGAAAGTTGATCACAATTTCTGAACAACGAGAGGCCAATCGCTTACCTGTCTGCATGTAAAATGGCGTGTTTTTCCATCGCCAGTTATCAATATGCGCTTTGATGGCGACATATGTTTCGGTATTGGACGAATATTTCTCAATGTCCTCAAGGTAGGAGTTCAATTGCTCTCCGTTCACCATTCCTCTGCTGTACTGGCCTCGAACGGTCTCTGCTTTAACAGATGTTTTATCGAGCAAACGAAGGGCTTTAATGACCTTGAGTTTTTCATTTCGAACAGCATCAGCTTCTAAACTGGCAGGTGGTTCCATCGCAACCAGACACAGCAACTGGAGCAAGTGATTTTGCACCATGTCCAGAAGTGCTCCACTTTTGTCGTAATAGTCACCCCGTTTTTCAACCCCCAAACTTTCCGCAACCGTAATAAATACACTTTCAATGTGATCGGAATTCCAGGAGTATTCAAACAAGTGATTAGCAAATCGAAGCACCATCAAGTTTTGAACAGTTTCTTTGCCTAAGTAATGATCGATGCGGTAAATCTGATTTTCACTGAATGATTTACTGATTTTTTGATGTATTTCTTTTGATGAAACCAAGCTGTTGCCCAATGGTTTTTCAAGAACAACTTTGCTTTTGCTATTAACGAGTCCTGATCGTTTTAAGCATTCACAGATCGGTCCAAACGCGGATGATGGCGTAGACAAATAGTATACGCTTTGATACGTTGGGAATTCGTCGACGGCCTTTTTAATGGCTTCGTAATTCTCATCTGTGTGTTCTGGGATGATAAACAATTGAAACTTCTCAATGAATTGATCCAGTTTAGATGCATTTACTTCATAGGATGATGACAACCGAATAAAACGCTTAATGTCTTCAAAAAAAGTTGCATGCTTACGGTCAGTTCGCGTTACAGGAAAAATTCTGAAGTCGCATTGCAACTGGTCATCAACAAATCGATGAAATAGCGCAGGATATATTTTCCGAAAGGCTAAATCGCCGTCGCCACCATAGACAATGGCATTAAAAGGTTTATTGATGGATGATTTTATAGATATCTGTGACATACAGTAACCATTGGTTTTTTCAAAATTAACACTTTACGTCAAATATACACTAAGTGTATACATTTCTTAACATAAAGTTGTCTTTTACTAAAAACCAAAGTTGTCAAACCCGTGCAGAATCAGTTCGTTGTACTTTTCTTCGTTGAAGACAAAATACTGTGACGGTTTGTGTGGTACACCAGCTTGTCGTTCTTCGAGACTTTGTACCAAGTTTAATTTGAGCATTTTTCGCCTGAAATTCCGTTTGTCCAATTCTCTGCCAAGAATGACTTCGTACAATTTATGCAACTGTGACAAGGTAAATTTGTGGGGCAATAAATTAAATCCAATGGGTTGAATGCGGATCTTGTGCTGCAATTTCGCAAAAGATGCTTTCAGAATCTCCATGTGATCAAAGGCCAATTCATCTATATCCTCCAAAGGAATCCAAGCCGCAGATTTAGCGAAAGAAGAAGGCTGCGGTTCATAATTGTTCATGTTAACCAATGAGAAAAATCCAATGGTAATTACTCGTTCAGTTGGATTTTGTCGAACTGCCTTCAACCAGAGCTGATCCTTTGGGTTATTCAACCGATTGGGATCTCCGAAAGCACCAACTTGTTCCAGGTAAATTTCATCAAGACCCGTGAGTTCATACAACACACGCGATGCTGCCGTATCGAGGTTTTCTCCTTCAAAGATCAAATCCCCTGGTAACGCCATACTTTGTTCAACCCCGTTTATTGCTTCTCGCTCAATAAGAAGTACCTTAATTTGGTTGAGGTCAAATCCAAAAATTACACAATCCGCCGAAACGCGCGGATTTAACTCGTGTCGATTTTTTGAGTCCATAATCAAAGGTATAAAAGAAATCAATATATTCGCAAAGTGTATATTTGACACAAAGCATAAAAACTTGATTACTTAAACTATGTTATTAATTATTGAAAGCGGTTCTACTAAAAGCGATTGGGTATTACTCAATAACGATCAACGAACCTATTTTTCCACTATTGGATTAAATCCATATTTTCACGATGAAGATGCTGTTGAATCTGCAATTAATGCGAATCTAGAGTTAGCCGATCTCGGTGATAAAATCAATGCAGTTTATTTTTACGGGGCTGGTTGCTCGGCAGATCATTTGAATGCCATTATCAAAAGAGGTATCCAACGGGTATTTAAACACGCAAAAATTGTGATTGATCATGACCTCACTGCTTGTGCATATGCTACATATACTGGTGAACCTGCCATTTCGTGTATCATAGGAACCGGATCGAATTCTTGCTTTTTTGATGGTAAATCAATAAGTGAAAAAGTTCCTGCCTTGGGTTATATTCTTGGGGATGAAGGAAGTGGAACGTACATGGGGAAAAGATTACTGGCTGATTACTTGTACAATAGATTGCCTGAATCTCTATATGCTGCTTTGCGCAATGAAGCTGGACTTACCAAGGATGAAATTGTTGACCATGTCTACAAACAGCCGAATGCGAATGTCTACTTGGCATCTTTCGTACCGATCATCTATAAATTCAAAGAGGAAGTGTATGTTAGGCGATTGGTTGTTGAAGGCTTCAAACAATTTTTGTCTGTGCATGTGTGTTCGTTCGATAATTACAAGGAAGTTCCTGTGCATTTCGTTGGATCCATTTCGCGTCTTTTTCAGCAAGAGCTCGAAGAAGCGTGTGCATATTATGAGGTAAGATTAGGTAATGTAGTGCAAAAACCAGTAGATGGCCTCGTGAATTACCACCAGAAATATTTACACGTCGAATCTCAAATAACACAAGGATAATGAAAACGATTAGTTCTATTTTATGCCTGTTGATTTCCGTTTTCGGATATGCACAAACGCAGGGAAATACTGCTCCTGAGTGGTCGAAAAATGCAACAATTTATGAAGTTAATATTCGGCAGTTCACCAAAGAAGGCACCTTTTCCGCGTTCCAAAAACACTTGCCACGACTCAAGGCAATGGGTGTGGATATTCTGTGGTTAATGCCCATTCACCCGATAGGCGAAAAGAACCGCAAAGGATCGCTCGGAAGTTATTACGCGGTCAAAGACTACAAAGCTGTAAACCCGGAATTCGGTACGTTAGCGGACTTTAATGCCCTTGTGAAAAGCGCGCATGATCTTGGAATGAAACTAATCATCGATTGGGTGGCTAACCACACTTCGCCTGACAATGTATGGGTAGATCAAGGCCATAAAGATTGGTACACATTGGATTCAACAGGAAACCTGCAACCAACTATTGGTACGGATTGGTGGGATGTCGCTGACTTGAATTACGATAACCAAAACATGCGCACTGAAATGATCGAATCCATGAAGTATTGGTTGACAGCATCAAACATTGATGGGTTTAGATGTGATGTGGCCGGTTGGGTTCCGATGGATTTTTGGGTGACCGCGAAACGGGAATTGGATAAGGTAAAGCCGATCTTTTTTCTCGCTGAATCAGAAGGACCAGAGCAACACCAAGCTTTCCAGATGACTTATGCGTGGGAGCTGCATCACCTCATGAATAAAATCGCTCAAGGAAAAGAAAACATAGACGTATTGAGAGCTTACCTTGAAAAAGATAAATCGTACCCAACTACAGCTTACCGGATGAGTTTTACCTCCAATCACGACGAAAACTCATGGAATGGAACAGAAATGGAACGAATGGGTGACGCCCGACATGCCATGGCAGTGTTTTCAGCGACATTCATCGGTATGCCATTGATTTACAACGGACAAGAAACCAGTCTCGACAGAAGATTACTCTTCTTCGAAAAAGACAGTATTTCATGGGATAAAATGGATCTAGTAGGTTTTTACACAAAATTGAATACGCTTTTCCATGAAAATCAAGCGCTTTGGAACGGTCAACATGGGGCTAAACCGCAATTGATTTGTGAGGTTAGTGAAAAGGATGTACTTGCTTTTTCTCGTGAGAAAAATGGAGATAAAGTTATTGTTGTAATCAACCTTTCCAATAAAACGAAATCATTCAAGTCTGCATCAAGCGCGCTGAAAGGAAAGTACACTGAGTTGTTTTCCGGTAAGACAGTAAAATTGAAATCCAGTGTATCCATGGAGCTTAAACCGTGGTCTTATACTGTTTATACACGAACTTCTAAAAAATAAACCATGAGTAACACCACTACTGTAAAAGGGAAACCGAGACTTTCGTTCTGGCAAATCTGGAACATGAGCGTCGGTTTTCTCGGAATTCAAATGGGATTTGCCCTACAAAATGGCAATGCAAGTAGGATTCTAACCGATTTTGGTGCCGATGTGGAAAGCCTTTCTTGGTTCTGGTTGGTCGCACCACTAACAGGTATGATTGTCCAGCCAATTATTGGTTATTGGAGCGACAGAACATGGTCTAAACGATTGGGAAGAAGACGTCCGTTTTTTCTAGGGGGAGCCATTATTGCTTGTATCGCATTAGTGCTTTTACCAAATGCTGATCAATTCACTTCTGTTTTTCCAGCCCTTCTTGTTGGTGCCGGATTTTTAATGCTCATGGACGCTTCTTTCAATATCTCCATGGAGCCTTTTCGTGCATTAGTAGCGGATAATTTGCCGGATGATCAGAGCACGAAAGGGTTTTCCATCCAAACCGTACTAATCGGAATTGGTGCTGTTGTCGGTTCGTTTTTACCTTGGATTCTGACCAATTGGTTTGGCGTTCCGAACGATTTGCCGAACGTTAAGGTACAACCAAATGTCATTTACGCATTCTACATTGGAGCAGTCGTCTTTATGATCGCTATTCTTTGGACTGTTTTCAAAACAAAAGAATATTCGCCTCAAGAACGCATCGACATGGGAATTATTCCGGAAGAAAAGGTCAAAGAAAAGCTTACCATTCCAAAAACCATGTGGATTTTAGGTGTTGTGCAGTTTTTTTCCTGGTTCGGACTTTTCTGTATGTGGGTATACACCACAACTGCACTTCGCGAACACACGTATGGCCTGGAAAGCATGGACGAGTTGAAACGTCTTGTAGCCACTCCGGAACAAAGCGCTGCTGCTATGAAACAGCTTAAATTGAGTGAAGATTTGGGAGATTGGGTCGGTATACTTTTCGGAATCTACAATGGTATATCAGCCATTTTTGCTATGCTAATCCCGGTAATTGCCAGAAAATTAGGGAAGGCAAGAACACATTTTGTGGCACTTTTATTAGGCGGTATCGGATTGATTATCACGTATTTCATGCCCGATAAATACACCATGATCATCCCAATGTTGTTTATTGGAATTGCATGGGCGAGTATTCTAGCAATGCCTTACGCCATGCTTTCTAATGTCATTCCGCCAGCGCGAATGGGCATATTCATGGGGATTTTTAACTTTTTCATTACGTTGCCACAAATTGTCAGCGCATTATTTGCCGGACCGATTGTCACACACGTTTTTGGTAATAATGCCATTTATGCATTAGTTCTAGGTGGGGCAATGATGGTAATTGCTTCCTTGATTACACTTACAATTAAAAATGAAAATTAAAGGATTACTTTTTGATTTAGACGGCGTATTGGTCAACACGGAGCACAACCACTTTTTAGCATGGAAACGCACGGCTGATTCGCTTGGGATACCTTTTGGTGAAAAGGAAAATGAAGAACTAAAAGGGGTGAGTAGAGTGGATTCATTGATCAAAATTCTTGAATTCGGTGGAAAGACGATCGATCAAGAAACGTTCAATGAATTGCTGCAAAGTAAAAACGCCTTTTACCTTGAGTCTATCAAAGAACTGTCGGAAAACAATCTGCTTCCCGGCGTACTTGACTTGCTAAAGGAAGCAACTGCGTCAGGTATTAAACTAGGCGTGGGTTCTTCTAGTAAAAACGCAAAGTACATCTTATCCAGATTGAAGATTACCGATTATTTTGATTGCATTGTCGATGGTAACGACGTGATTCACCCCAAACCTCATCCGGAAGTCTTTCTAAAGGGTGCTGAACATGTGGAACTTTCCCCAGCTGAATGTATCGTTTTTGAAGATGCAGCC
>CANHQC010000102.1 GCA_947462695.1 Flavobacteriales bacterium
ACCTCATTTACAGTGATCAACTCGTTATAAAAGTTGATCAACTGCCAGAGGCGATGGAATGGTCGCGGATGATAATAAATAAGACAAATGGCGACTTTATTCTTGGATGTGAAGTCAGGGAAAGCGGTCAAACATGTCAATTGGTAAACCACTCCAGAGCTTACAATACTAGCGATACATTTTCTATTCAATTTTACAATCAAAGAAGACATCTTGACTACCCAATCGCATTTATTTCGAATAACTATTCTACGGAAAACGTTAATGGCTGGTCTAAACTTGCTATCGGATCAGATTGCATTGTCCTGAATTGCTATCCCAGAAACGATCCCTGGATGCCAACAGACTATCTTCCTACCCTATTTGGAAAGCATTTGCATTATGTAAATCCAAAAAACGGACGCATTCGAAGCGCCAAATGGTTAATCTATTCAGGTTATTATCAACAATGTGACATCGACGAATGGATTCCAATTTACAAGGAATTGACATACCGGTCTAAAACAGGTGAATTGGCACGTGGATCTGCGTTAATCAAAAACAGAAAGATTTCATTGGATGAATGGGGATTGAGCCGAGATTAATCCATAATTTCCCGCAAAACGAATTATTATTAACTTTAAAATGGATTACATAAAATCCCATCACTTAGAGTTATTCTGTTCACAATATGAAAAAAATTACCACTTCACTATTTTCTGTCTTCGTTTTCACATTATCGTTTCACGCTCAACAATTCGGTCGTTTTACAGATAATCGAGATGGAAAAACATATGCAACAGTTCGAATCGGAAATCAAACATGGATGGCTCAAAATCTGGCTTTCCGACCACAGAGCGGTCAGTATTTTCAATACAACAATGATCCTTCGAATGTTTCTGTTTACGGATATTTATACGATTGGAACACGGCCTGTAACGTGTGTCCTTCAGGCTGGAAATTACCTTCGAATGCAGATTGGCTGGAGTTAACCAATACTGTAGGAAGTGACTTCAAGCCTAAACTTATGAAAAACAACGCATGGTCTCCAGATGAACCTACATCAAACAGTTCAGGTTTTTCTGGTATTCCGGGTGGAATGAGGGATCAAGCAGGCAACTTCCGTTATATGGGTTCAGGTGCCTATTTCTGGACATCAAGTTTTTCTCATCAAGCGTTTGCTTTCGCTCGTGAACTTGGAAAGAATGCGGGCAACTGGGCAAGTCACGAATTCGGCACGAATCAATTCATTGGCATGTCCGTTCGCTGCTTGCAAACAACAAACTCATCCAATCAATCATATAATCAAAAGGAACAACCGGATGATGAATATACGGAACGAGAATTTCAAGAACCTACCACTCCTTCTTATTCCGAAAATCACCCGATCAAAAAAGGTGTAACTGTTTACACGGTAGGTCGAACTCAAACGTGCAATGAAAAGCAAGATTTGTATTGGAACTATACCGGAGAATATGTTTGCAAACCGGTTGTTAGTCAGTCGATTAAACTGACCATTGACATTCATTTAAATGACCCAATGTACGATGAAGCCTTGATTACGATTTCCAATCTAAAAACCAAAGAGGTGGAAGAATATGAAATCGAACACGTTGAAAAAGGAGAAAATGGTGAACTGTATTTCAATTTTTCCGTCGTCAATCAGCCGCATCAATTCATACTTAACACCACCAAAAAAACTCTTGTTTGGTATTCAGAATGGGGACATTGGCAGGAGAAATACTACTTTAATTGAATTGGACTTATCTAAGTTACGTCAATCGTTGAATTTGATAATAGTCGGACACTATTTTGACTCTTTTTTTACAAGTCGTTTGTCAACAGGTAGCTCAATAAATTCAATTATTTCAACTCGACCGAATTCACGGTACAACGGATTGAGTATGTAATTACATTCCAATCCAACGATTGTAGAAGGCACTTTCAATGCAAAGAAATCACGGTTTTGAGCCAACTTGGTGAATATGCTTGTTGTTTTAGAAGAATAAGGGTATTGATTCCAACGATCAGGTAGTTCATTTAAAATAGTCACTGGAAACTCATCTGGAAACTCAATTTTTGCCACCATGATTTGCTTTGGTAAAAGGGAGACATCAACAGAATGGACATAATATTCTAACAGTGCAAGTGAAATGTTTTCAGAACAATAGATCGCTCGCGTACCAACTTCATTCCATCTCCCACCGACTTTTTCTGCTCCAATTCCAGTTAACGTGTGTGCTTGGTATTTCACATGCGCAACTCTGTAAACAATCATTAGGCGTATACGTTGTGTTGAATGCGAATGATCTCGTTTTCTACCATTTCAAAACCCAGACTGCTGTCAAGTAAATCAAATGGTTGTTTGTTTCCGAGCGCTTTTGAAGGTGTCATGAGCCATTGCTTGAATTCGGATATTGAATCAAAAACGACGTACCCTAAACCAAACAACCGTGCTAGTTCGTAAATACGTTCTGACGTTTCTCTATCGTAAAGCACTTTCTTCTGCATACTACTTATAGATGTTGGTAGAATGTATTCGAATTCTTTCTCCGTAGCTCCAATTTCAGCAATGAAATCTTTCCATTCTGACTTTTTAACACCGACACGGATACGGTCAATCAATTCCATTTGGAAACCGGGTGCATCATTAACATGTGTAACAACCCATGCCGGAGAAAATCGTATACTGTTGATGATTCGATTGGCAGAAAATGACTTCTTCCCCTTTCGAATGGATTGCTGATTACTCGAAGACTGTGATGAACTCATAATTGTATTTTTACACCTATATAGACGTAAATATACAATTATTTTTAATGAATTAATTGCAATTGAGTGAATTCTTATTAAAGAAAATTGATTTAAAGTAAATAGTAAATTAAAATTTTACAACTCCTTTCTCCCCCTCACCATCCTTTCCTTTCCTTGCAGATCTTTCTTTACTTCAACTGAATGAAGGCCAACTGAAGTAAACAATTCGGAAACCTCTTTCGCTAAATCTTCATGGATTTCAACGAATAACCAACCACCCGAATTCAAGTGTCGAAGCGCTCCTTTGGCAATCGCTCGATAAAAACACAACGGATCAGTATCGGGAACAAATAACGCCATATGTGGCTCAAAATCGACTACATGGTCAGCCATTCGATGCATCTCATTAATTGGAATGTATGGCGGATTAGAAACCCATACATCAGATTCTAACACATACGAAAAATCGGTTTCAGCTAAGGTCAGCGCATCGTGCAGATGAAAATTAACCTCTAGTTTATTCTTCAAGGCATTCGATTTCGCTAAGGACAGCGCTTCTTCGGAATAATCGGTGCCAACCACTTCTGAATGTGGAAAATTGTTTTTCAGGGCCAGCGCTATACATCCGGAACCTGTGCAGAGATCAACCAGTTTTTGGGAAGCCTTCTCACCCACTGTTTCCATAATCCATTGCACCAACTCTTCCGTTTCAGGACGTGGAATTAAGACACGTTCATCAACCGAAATAGACAATCCATAGAACTCCGTATGACCAAGAATGTATTGAAAAGGTTCTTTTTCTTGCAAACGTTTAACTGCTGATCGAAAGAAAAGCAAATCTGATTCGCTTAAGCGCCTGTCTTGATTTAGAAGCAACTCTGCACCTGAACACTTAAGACGATCTTGTGCCAATTGATTGAACATGGACTTCAACTCAGACAACGTGAATTGATCCTTCAACCTATCGGAAAAATAAACTTTTATGGCTGCTAATGTATTGGTACTGACAAACATGGGCTTACAGGGTTTTAAGCATCCAAAGTGAACAAGCGAAATGTCCAGAATCTCCTAATGGACCACTCAGTTTTCGATACTCCATGCGCTCGTACAATGAACAGGCACGTTCCAGTTCTGGAAGTGTTTCCAGATAAAGCTGGGTGTACCCTAATTCGCTCGCTATTCCTTCACAGCGTTTCATAAGTTCAATACCAATTCCTTGATTACGGTAGTTTTGATCAACATACAACTTAACTAATTCAGCACACTTTTCAGGTAAACCCGTTGTTGGAAATACGCCCGCACCACCAACAATTCTTCCGTTTTCTTCTGCAATAATATACCTTGAATTGAATGATTGAAACAACGCGAATAAATCATCTGTTGTTGGATCTGTAAATACAGTTCCGGGTTTGTCAACACCATGTTCTTTAAGTGCTGATCGAATAATCTGTGCCATTCGAATATTGTCTTCTTGAAGAAGTTGTCGATAATTAAAGGTCGCCACCCCGTTCACTTTTCGGTCGGAAATAATAGGTAAACCCAAATCCGACGAGCAAATAGGTGGACATTCTATCCAACTCCTCTGGCGTATAACCGCCAACAGCCGTTAATCCGAGTTGATCTGGGTGGTAATCAAATCCTTGAAAACCATAACCCAAAAACAACCGATAAGAGGTTACTTCATCGGCTGTGAGAATAAATCCAACCGTTGGTTCCACATACCATGTATTGATCTGTTGAGGATTAATCCCCAACGTATCGTTGCGATCGGTTAAAAAGTAATTCTGCGTATATCCGACTTTGATGGAAAGATCGGTGCCAAATCGTTCAGTATGAAACTTCTCCCACCCTGTTTTAATAAACGCGCTGGCCATGTGCAGACCACCTGAAACCGGCTGAGGAACGCGGAATTCATTGACCGTAAAATAACCATACCGCACACCCAATCCGAAAGCCAATCCATTTTTGAGCGCGTATTGGTAAAATGGCGTCACATTAACCAACCCCTGCAGGTTATCCTGAAATGCTCCATTGGTCATTGAATTTGGTAAGGCGACTTCCAAATTGAATGAATGTTTTGGAACAAAGGCCTGTTGAGCCAACAAGGATTGAAATGCACCTAAAAAACAAATTAATAGAATGTACCGCATGATGAAATCAAAACTACGAAAATCAAGGATAATAAAATTGATGAATGAGTTGATTTTATTGCAATTAAATCAAAAAAAATGGCCGAATGTATTACCCGGCCATTTATAATCCTAGAAATAAAAAATATTAATCTTTTCTTTTAATCACAATGTTTAGCAACCACATATTCTTAATTAACATTCCAATATTTCCTATCACACTCAAGAACCAATGTACCAATGTATTTAATACAAAGAATACTATTTCTTTACCAACACGAACTCCCACAACACCAATGTAAAAGGTGTAAAGCATGGTTATCATATCCAGAATTTCCATTGATTCATTATCGATTCGGGATTTTATGGTCATTATCAATCCAACTAACCATAACAAGAACATCGTTGCATCGAAAATAAAGTCGACCACATAACGCAAATAAAACGTATGCATGGGATAAGATGCCGTGTCTTCATTGTAAGACAAAGACTTTGTTTCCCATAGACTACTCAATCGTGTGGCTGCCTTGCCCCATACCATATACGGTAAAATAAATGGTATGTACAAAAGCAAATAATAAAGCGCACCGATTAACGCTTTTACAAAATGTTGAGCAAAACTGAAATTTTCAGTCTTATGCTCCTGGGCAATAATACTGTTTTCCATAAGTAATATAGTTTAAAGTTAGTGCAGTTTAAAACCTTTTGTTGTAATTTCAAAATTTTAGCTAAACCATTAATTAACAAGCGATTGTTAAATTTCCCTTGAAGAAATCGGTTTTCACTAAATATTCAGTCGAACTGAATAGTAAATTTGAATTATGAAATCACCCATTCTTCTGGTTATCCTATCTGGACTATCCTTTTTAATTGTCAATTTTTTGGTAAAAATCATGGGAATGGGACCTAAACAATGGCTTATTCCGGGATTACAACAATTCCCAGCTCATGAATTGGTGCTCGCACGATCGATTATTTCATTTGCTATAAGCGCTTACATTATTTATAAAAAAGGCCTTCCCTTTTTTGGCAACAATAAAACATGGCTAATCGTTCGCGGATGCTCAGGAATGATTGCGTTAACGATCTTTTTTCATACCATTTACCATTTACCTCTGGCTATTGCGTCAACTGTTCAGTACCTCGCACCTATTTTCACCTTATTCTTTGCTATCTTGATACTTGGTGAACGCATTCGGTTAATTCAGTGGCTTTTTGTTCTAATGGCCTTTACCGGCGTACTTCTTCTCGGATTTGAGCAACAATTCGCATCATTAAACGCATCGGTATCCTTATACTGGATCGGACTTGGCATTTTATCTGCTGCATTTTCCGGATTAGCGTACGTGGCAATTGTCAAGTTAAAAGCAAGTGATCAACCCATTTCCATTGTGCTCTACTTCCCGATGATCGCCATTCCCTTTATGGGCATTTGGTGCCTATATGATTTCGTGTTACCCAAAGGTATTGAGTGGTTCATTCTTTTGGCCATCGGAATATTTACTCAACTGGCTCAAGTCGCACTAACAAAAGCCTTGCACCTTGGCAACGCAACGATGGTCACACCGTTTCAATACCTCAGTGCCATTTATGCAGGTTTAGTCGGTTATTTTATCTTCCACGAGCAGCTGTCTTTTGTTGCTTATTTTGGAATCGGTTTGATTTTGATTGGTGTGGTAGCGAATTCGTTGGTGAAAAAGAGGTAAATTAGCTACAACATGAACAACACCATAGATCGTCTTCGACTTACGCCTTTTGGCAATTTGGAACTCCTTGCAAAGCAAGTGGTAGAAGGATTTATTACGGGCTTACACAAAAGTCCGTTTCATGGGTTTTCGGTGGAATTTGCCGAACACCGTTTATATAACAGTGGTGAATCAACACGACATATTGATTGGAAACTATATGCGCGAAGTGAAAAGTTGTTCACGAAGAAATACGAAGAAGAAACCAATTTGCGCTGTCAGATAGTAATTGATGGTTCAAGCTCCATGTATTTTCCGAAAGATGGAAACATCACGAAATATGAATTCGCGACCTATGCCGCTGCCTCATTGATTGAGTTGCTTCGCAAGCAGCGTGATGCGGTAGGTTTGTCCATTTTCACGGATAAATTGGATATTCATACAGCTGCAAAATCGTCAACTGCTCACCACCGTTTCCTGTATACCGAACTTGAAAAGCTGTTACGCGACTATGAGCAAAGTGAACGAAAATCAACCGCCACCATTCAATCGTTTCACGACGTGGCTGAATTGTGTCAACAACGATCACTCATCATCATTTTTACTGATCTACTCGATGATCC
>CANHQC010000103.1 GCA_947462695.1 Flavobacteriales bacterium
AAGAAAACCAAGAAAAACGAATGTGCTTGATCAAAAACACCAGGTTGTTGATGAGTTGAAATTAGCGGATGGCCTTAAAATAAAATGGTTTCAGAAAGGTGATGGACCAAAAGTGAAGTTCGGTGACCTAGTTAAAATCGATTATAAAGTCCGTTTAAAAGATGGAAAAGAGGTGGATGGAAATCACTTACTCAATCGCAAGGCTTTGCCATTTATGGTGGGTTTTGGTCAACAAACTCCAGGCTGGGATATTGCCTTTAATCAATTGCGACAAGGTGATTTTGTGGAAATCTTGATCCCAAGTCCATTAGCGAGAGGAGAAAAAGGTATTGAAGGATTGATTCCACCTAATGCAGATAATATTCTGGTTGTTAGAATTTTAGAAATTATGAAGCCTGACAAGGTTGTGGATGGTACAAAAGTATGGTTGGTAGAAGAAAACAGGTCCAATAAACGAAAATTCAATGAAAAGACCGAGGTGGTATTTCACGGGATGGCCAGTTCTCCAACTTCACCAATTTATGTGAATACGTTTCGGACAAATACACCATTAACATACAGATTGTCGGATAAAGGGTTGGTTCCCGGACTAAGAAAAGCGTTAATTAATTCTAAAAAAGCAGATCGTTTATTTGTGCTCGTACCCGCTTCGGAAGCGTATAAACAGAAAGGTTACCTCGATTTTGTTAGACCAAACGATCCGATTTTCTACAACATCTTTGTCATGGATGTTACCAAAATTAAGTAAGTAATAGCTAACTTTGCCCGATTCTGACTCAATAAGCGTAACGCTACGAACGAATGAAAAAAGCGATTCTATTCCTTTTCTTACTTGTTGTCCAATTTCAACTTTTGGCGCAAACGCCTGTGGATACAATCGAAACAGCGAATGGAAAACTGGTGCTTTTTTCGAATAGAACGTGGTCTTATTTGAAAGATATTTCGTTCGACGGTATACTCAATACTAAACTTCAGGAAGAGTTGTCAAAACGACAAGACTTAAGGTTATATCAATCTTGGGATAACGATGTGTGCTATACTTCTGGAAGAAAAAATGACCTTTCTAAACTGATCGATACACTTTGGTTATGTGTAATGGATGATCAGCACAAGGAATTTGTGTGTCCGGTTGGCGGTGTGGTGACTTCACGATATGGTTATCGAAGCGGCAGGCATCACAGTGGAATCGATTTAGATTTGGATGTAGGAGATACAGTTCGTTCAGCTTGGTCGGGAAAGGTGAGGTATTCCAAATACAACGATGGCGGTTTCGGGAACTTGGTTATTGTGCGCCATCACAACGGATTAGAAACGTTCTATGCGCACTTGAGTAAATTGTTGGTTGTACCTGATCAAGAAGTTAAAGCTGGTGAAGTTTTAGGATTAGGTGGAAATACAGGTCGATCTTTCGGACCGCATTTGCATTTTGAAGTGCGCTTTTTTGATGCTTCCATCAATCCTGAAGAAGTCATCGATTTTAAGTCAAAGCTCGTTAAAGATGAAAATCTATTTGTGCATAAAGGATTATTTGTTCCGGGTGCAAAACCTACAGATCATTTTGATCACATAGAACACCGTGAACAAATGACCGAAGAGCCAGTAGTGCCGCCTGTTGTTCCGAAAGTTCAGACGGCAAGCCGCAAATACTACAAGGTGAAATCTGGTGATACACTTTCAGAAATTGCAGCCCGTCATCAAACGACAGTTTCTAAAATTTGCCAATTAAATGGTATTCGGCCTTCAACAGCTTTGCAAATAGGTAAAAGTTTGCGCGTCAAATAGTCCTAAAGGAAACTCATAAAATTCATTAACTTTACATCATGATTTTTAAAGTAATCGGTTCACTTTTAATTGGCTTTGTATTGTTTTCATGCAGCGATTACAACAAAGTAGTCAAAGGTGATGATTACCAACGAAAGTTTGAATTCGCTAACGAATTATTCGATACAAAAGAATACCTCAGAAGCGTAGCTTTATTTGAGCAAGTCTATCAACGATTACCAAAATCAGGAGAAGGTGAATTATCTTATTTCCGCATCGGTAAAGCCTATTACTTTTCTGAAGACTTTGAAATGGCAGGCTATTACCTCGGTTCTTTTCCTCAACGTTTTCCATACAGTCCAAAGGCTCAGGAAGCCATGTTCTTGTCTGCATTATGTTCTGTCAATAACTCACCTGAACATGCGTTGGATCAAAATGAAACAGAATTGGCGATTAATAATTTGCAGCAATTCGTTGATAAATACCCAGAATCAGAATTAGTAGATTCGTGCAACCGTGTAATGGACAGGATGCGGTTGAAACTGGAATTAAAAGATTACGATGCAGTAAGACTTTATGCGAAAACAGAAAACTACCGTTCGGCAGTAACTACCGCACTTACGTTTCTAGAAGATTATCCATTATCAAAAAACAAAGAGGAAGTCTGTTATCTCTTAGTTAAGAACTCCTACCTACTGACAATTAATAGCATTGAGAATAAAAAATGTGACCGAATTGAAGAAACAATTGAAAGATATAATACCTTTGTAGTCGATTTTCCAAATAGTGTAAATAAAGTGGAGTTGGATAACATCAGCGACAAAATGCACAAGGATCTTCAAGAATTTTGTTCAAAGAAAAAATAAACTATGAGTTTTAAAAATAGTACAGCAGAACGTTCTACCGTTACACGTGACACCGTGAAAATGGAAAAGGAAACAGGGAACATCTACGAGTCGATTGTTGCTATGTCAAAACGTTCGAATCAAATTAGTGTTGAAATGAAAGAAGAGTTAACTCAAAAATTACAAGAGTTTGCATCTTCAACTGACAACCTTGAAGAGATTTTCGAAAACCGCGAGCAAATTGAAATTTCAAAGTTCTATGAAAAGCTTCCAAAAGCGGTTGCAATTGCTATGGAAGAACTCGTGGGAGAGAAAATTTATATTCGTAAACCAGAAGATAAATAACAGTGCATGCGTGGTAAACGCATTCTTCTTGGTGTTACCGGAGGGATAGCGGCATATAAAATTCCCTATCTTGTCCGATTACTAAAAAAATCTGGGGCAGAAGTCAAATGTATTATGACTCCTGCCTCTTCTGATTTTATAAGTCCACTCGTCCTTTCAACCTTATCCGAAAATCCAGTAGCTATTGAGTTCTGGAACAAATCAGACGGAACGTGGACAAATCACGTAGAGTTAGCGCTTTGGGCCGATCTTTTTGTCGTTGCACCATTAACAGCCAATACGCTTGCTAAAATGGCGATTGGCGCTTGTGATAACGTGTTGTTAGCTACATACTTATCTATGAAATCGTCCACGTTAATCGCTCCGGCAATGGATTTAGACATGTATGCACACCCAACGACCAAACGAAACTTGGAAAGCCTAAAAAGTGATGGTGTTGGAATCATTCCACCTGGTACTGGCGAGCTAGCAAGTGGTTTACACGGCGAAGGTCGACTCGCTGAACCTGAAGTTATTTTTGAATCAATAAACGCCTATTTTCAATCAAATCACACAGGAAGTTATTCAGGTAAAAAGGTTCTGGTAACTGCCGGTCCCACTTATGAAGCGATTGATCCAGTAAGATTCATTGGAAATCGTTCTTCAGGAAAAATGGGTGTTGCGATCGCACAGGCTTTTGCGAAAGAAGGAGCAGAGGTTACGTTGATTACAGGTCCCATTCACCAAATAGTAGAACATACTTCAATACAAAGCATTCAAATTGAATCTGCTGAAGAAATGTTTGAAAAAGTGAAAGAATACTGGCCACAAATGGATAGCGGTGTATTTTCAGCAGCCGTTGCAGATTACCGGCCTAAGTTTTTAGCAGATCAAAAAATTAAAAAATCCGCTGATGAATTCTCGCTTGAATTGGTTAAGAATCCAGATATTTTAGCTTGGGTGGGTGATCATAAATCAGAAACTCAACAATTGATCGGTTTTGCACTCGAAACAGAAAACTTAATCCAGAATGCAACTGGTAAACTGCAACGAAAACACCTTGATTTTATCGTGATGAATTCGTTACAAGACAAAGGTGCAGGTTTCGGAGTTGATACGAACAAGGTAAGTGTATTGGACAAGAACAATAATTTGACTAGTTTTGAGTTACTGCCAAAGGTCGAATTGGCAGAGAAGTTAATTCAACTTTTTTCGAAATCGCATTTATGAAATACATTGTCATTCTCGCTTTTTTGGCATCTTTTGGACGATTATTCGCACAAGAGTTAAATTGTCAGGTAAGTATCATCACTGATGCCCGACTTGAAGTGACTTCCGTTGAAAAAGAAATTTTTGACCAGCTGAAACAGACGATCTATGATTTGATGAACTCTACGCAATGGACGAAGGATAAATTTAAAATCGAAGAGCGCATCAATTGCAACATTCAACTTCAAATCAATTCCATACCAAGCGCTGGTACATATGCAGGATCAATGCAGGTGCAAGTTTCAAGACCGTCATTCAATTCATCGTACAATACGAACGTGATGAATTTTCAAGATGATGATATCATGTTTCAATATTCACGAAATGCCGTGCTGGTGTATGCGCCAAATCAATACCGTGATAACCTCACCTCTGTACTTGCTTTTTACGCTTACTTTATTATCGGAATGGATTATGATTCGTTTTCCATGAAAGGAGGTACGCCATATTTCAACGAAGCACAACAAATAGTCTCTCTTGCTCAGGCTTCCAATGCACCAGGTTGGAAATCAAATGAACAAGGGAAAAGAAACCGTTTTTACCTTGTCGATAATATCCTACACCAACTTTTCGAGCCACTTCGCGAATGCAACTACGATTACCACCGTAAAGGAATAGATAAGTTATACGACGATAAAGTTGCTGCAAGAAAAGCAGTCTACGAAGCATTGAACAAACTGAATAAAGTGGTAGCAACGCGTCCGAATTCAATCAATCTACTCAACTTCTGTCAATCCAAACTAGTCGAATTGCAAAACTTGTACGTCGATGCTGAACCGAAAGAAAAAAACGACGTCGTCAATTTGTTAAAACGATTAGATCCTGCGAACTCTGAAAGGTATCAAGAAATTTTAAAGTAATGTTGCGCGCTCTACGCATTCAAAACTTTGCATTAATCGATGCGCTTAATCTATCCTTCAACGAAGGATTTACGGTAATAACAGGAGAAACGGGTTCGGGTAAATCAATTCTTCTTGGTGCCTTGAATCTAATTCTCGGTGAACGATCCGATTTTAGCTTAATCGGTCCCGCTGGTGATAAAGCCATTGTCGAAGTCGATTGTCAAATACACACACAATGGAAATCGTTTTTTAACGAAAATGACCTGGATTTTGAACTATTGACGACCATAAGACGCGAAATTCATGCTTCCGGTAAGTCACGCGCATTTATCAATGATACGCCCGTTTCGCTCTCCACATTAAAAGAGCTTTCCCTTCACCTAATTTCTATTCATTCACAGTACAATACGCTAGAATTAAAAAATACGGATTACCAGTTGCAAATGCTGGATACTTTGGCTGACTTGACACACGATCGCGCCTCATTCGAAACAACTTATTACAAATGGAAGTCACTTTCGAATGAATTAGAAAAATTGAAATCCATCCAGCGTAATGCGAGCCAACGGTTAGATTACCTTGATTTTCAGGTAAAAGAACTGGTGGATTTACAATTAGAAAGCACGGATTATTCAGCGTTGGAATCGGAATATAAATTAATTGAAAGTGCAGAGGACATTCAGCGTGTATTGCAATTAGTGCATGCAGCTGTCGATGAGGATAACGGGATTAGTGATCAACTCAATCAGCTGTTCAATCAGTTGTCTAGACACAATGGTGTTTCTGAAGATCTTTCTCAACTTACTGAACGATTGAAAGCCGTTTCAGTCGAATTGTCTGATCTCTCCAAAGACGCAATGCGCTTAAATGATCAAATGGATTATCAGCCTCATCGCTTAGTAGAACTTGAGGATAGAATAAATCGGTACAATCATGTTCTTCGCAAACACCAAGTAAGTGATCAGCCTGCGCTCATCGAAATTTGGCGCCAATTTGAAGCTGAATTAAACGGTACTTCCAAAGACATGCACCGAATGGAAGAATTGGAGAATGAAGTGAATGCTTTCCATAATACGTTGCAGGAATTGGCTAATTCATTGCATCAAAAACGATCAGAGGCCACAGAAACACTATCAATCAATTTAAAGTCGATCCTTACCGACTTAAAATTACCCGAGACTCAATTGACTTTTCAACTCGCTCGACGTGAGGCATTGACTTCTTCAGGAAATACCGGTTTGACGATCCTTTTTTCTGCAAACAAAGGTATGTCACCTGTTCCGGTTGAAAAAGCTGCAAGTGGGGGAGAACTCAGTCGATTGATGCTCGCGCTGCAAAAAATGATCAGTACCAAAATGCAACTGCCAACTGTTTTGTTTGATGAAATCGATACGGGCGTTTCGGGTGAAGTAGCAGAAAAAATGGGTAAACTACTCAAAGAAATGGGTACAACTATGCAACTAATGGCAATTACACATCTACCCCAAGTTGCTTCGAAAGGAACACATCATCTAAGGGTGGAAAAGTCCATAAAACAAGATACGACAGTGACCAGCGTAAGAAGCCTGATTGATACCGAACGCGAAATGGAAATAGCGCGTTTAATGAGTGGAGAGGAAATAACTGATGCTGCTTTGGTTGCTGCGCGTCAACTAATGAACAGTTAGTATGAATATGGATTTCATGCTCCCATTTGCTTTTCAGGAACAGAAAAAGTTGGTGAATTATACGCATCCAGTACTTTTGCTTGGAAGTTGTTTTTCGGATGAAATCGCACAAAAGTTCGCTAATTCTGGATTTCATGTCGCTAGCAATCCAATGGGAACACTGTTCCATCCTTTACCAATCGCTCGATTTCTTGATTTTTGTTGTTCCAACAACCCTTTCCCTAACGGTCATTTAATTGAACGGAATTCCCGTTTTTCATCATGGGAAGCTTCTACCTCAGTGAATTTATCCTCTTCCAATGAATTGTTGGATTATGTAGATCAAGTGAAATCGATTTGGATTGATCGGTTGAAAAATGCCAGCCATTTGTTTATTACGTTCGGCACGGCTTGGGGATATGAAAGAGAGGATTATGGAATTGTCGCGAATTGCCATA
>CANHQC010000104.1 GCA_947462695.1 Flavobacteriales bacterium
AGGTATGCTGTTCGCATTTGACATGGTTTCGGCAGAACGGGTTGAACGGGTGGTGAATCGGTGCTTGGAAAAGGGCGTGATTACGTTTTGGTTCCTTTCTCATCCCTACAGCTTCAGGTTGTCACCTCCATTAAATATTTCAGAAGAAGAAGTAACCGAATTTGGGCAACGCATACTCGAAGCGATCAACGAAACTGCCGACTAATTAAAGCTCTGACAAATGCCTTTCGAGGTAAGAATAATGCTCTTTTAGCTGTTTGACGGTTGAAACGGTGTATTCCAGTTGAGATTTGTAAATGAACCGTTTTGTTGACCATCCGAACGTTAGTGCACCGATTATTTTTCTCCATGTGGAAATGGCGGGCTGAAAATCGGGATCGAGAACTGCGAGCTCATCAATAAATGAACCGAACTGGGATGTCGATTGAAGGGATTTCAAATCATCTTTAATTTGAGCTGTTAACGCAGCGAGCTGATTTAGAAATTGCCGATCAAGCGGTTGTCTTTTCAATAACCTATCCACTTGAAATTGAGCATCCCTTAATTTTCGGTGTAAATCATAAATAAAATTCGCCATACTTATTTTAACGAATTACTTCGGGAAGGTTACCTATCTCGGACTGTGGAACAAAGCGCAAAGAACTCGTATTGACACAATGTCGAATGTTTTTATCTGTATACCCTTCTCCCTCAAATACATGTCCAAGGTGACCGTTGCAATTCATACAAATGATTTCGATCCGGTATCCATCTGCATCCGAAACTCTCCTTACACTTCCTTTAATTTCTTGATCAAAACTTGGCCAACCGCAGTGCGCATCAAATTTATCTGTCGAACGGTAGAGCGGATTATTACACATTCTGCATATGTAAATCCCAGCATCCTTTTTCTGGTAATATTCTCCAGTGTACGGATAATCCGTTGCTTTATCCAGTAAAACACGCTGTTCCTGTTCGGTAAGTGCATTGTACTTTTTTGAAGAATCTATAGTGTTTCCGTTCACCTTGGTTGATTTATTCTGTGCCTGACAAGAAGTGAGTGCGGCAAAAGCAATAAGTAGTGCAAAACATTTATTCATACCCTTAAAACAACTTATACCACCTTTTGGTTCTCTATTCGCGAATTTGAGCACCAAGTTCAGCCTCTAGTCGTTCACGAATGCGTTTCATTAATCCATCTACTTGCTCATCACGAAGTGTTTGTTGATCGTCTTGGAAATGAAATGATATTGCATAAGATTTTTGTCCTTCAGGTAAATTCTTCCCTTCGTACACATCGAATAATCCGACTTCTTTGAGTATTTTTTTATCTATTGCACGCGCCAATTGTTCAATTTCACTGAATCGAATTTCTTTTTTAAGCAACATCGAGAAGTCGCGGCGAACGGCAAATGTTTTCGGTACTTCTTTGTACTGAATTTTAATCATTGACATAGCATCTAACAGCACATCCCAATCAATATCAGCGATAAAAACAGCTTGTTTCACGCCACATTTTTTGAGGACATCATCAGTCACCCAACCTATGGAAGCAACGCGTTTTTTCAGAATATACCAATCTGTACCATCAGCGAAAAGCTCATTATCGATTGCGCGTTCTTGAGACAAATTACTCAACCCTAAACGGTGCAAAAGGGCTACCAATATTCCTTTCAGTTGGTAAAAACTTGTAGGTTGATTTGTTCCGTTCCAATGATCAGCATCTTGTTTTCCAGTTAGTGCCAATAGCAAGCGCTTGTTCTCCGCATATCCCGATTCGAACTTGTGGTAAACCTTTCCAAATTCAAGTAATTTCAAGTTCGCTTGCTGGCGGTTTTGATTGTACGCAATTACATCCAATGCACCGTAAATAAGTGTTTGGCGCATAGCATCCAACTCAAGACTCAATGGATTAAGCAACTTCACCTGGTGTTCTTCTTTGGTTTGCTTCGCTTCCTGCAGGCTAGCATGCGATGAAGAAACTAATGAATTGTTCATCATTTCAACAAATCCTTTTCCAACAAGGAATTCGATTGCGGTTGATTGGATTTTCTCAGGATTGGGCTTTGGAAAGGAAATTCCAGACATGTTCCATTTGTCCGGAAAAGGCACATTATTGAAGCCATAAATCCGCAAGACCTCCTCGATAACATCAATTTCACGGGTGACATCCACACGATACGCCGGTACTTCCAGGGAAAGCTGGCCATGTGAATTGGAAACCACCTGAATATCGAGTAAGCCAAGAATTTCAATGATCTCTTCATCCGTACAATTGACTCCAGCAATCGATCGGAATCGTTCAGTTGCAAATTCAACTTTATTGAACAACGCAATGCTTCCGTCGTCTACACGAAAAGGACTCATCGAAATTTGTCCTCCGGCAACTTCCTGGATAAGCAATGCCGCTCGTTTTAATGCATATTCGGTAAGTGCAGGATCAACCCCGCGTTCAAATCGAAAACTGGCGTCTGTAGATAATCCATGGCGTTTGCTTGTCTTACGAATAGAAACCGGCTGAAAATAGGCAGATTCTAAAAACATCGAAGTAGTGGAATCACTTATTCCTGAATGTTCTCCACCAAAAACACCGGCAATACACATCGGTTCATTTTGATTACAAATGACTAAATCCTCCGAGTTCAATTTGCGCTCAGCACCATCGAGTGTGGTAATCTTTTCACCATCATTGGCACATCTCACAACAACCCTATTACCGATAGCTTTTAAGTCAAATGCATGCAGAGGGGTTCCTAATTCCCTCATGACAAAATTGGTCACATCAACCACATTGTTTATCGGTGATAGTCCTACTGATCTCAAGCGTTTTTGCAACCACGCTGGTGACGGTTTAACTTCGATATTGGAGATGGTGACGCCAAAATACTTCGGACATTTCACGTGATCTAGCACTTCAATTTCAACTGGACTATCGGTTGATTCCACTTGAAACGTTTCGATTGATGGCCAATTGATCGATGTATTTTTCTTATCTCTAAATTGCAGGTAAGCACGTAAATCTCTTGCGACACCGATATGTCCCATGGCATCAGCCCTGTTTGGTGTCAATCCAATTTCAAGAATGAAATCATCTTCTAAATCAAATACCTTCGCCGCTGGGGTTCCAACTTCAAATTGACTATCCAATACCAAAATTCCTTCATGCGAATGCCCTAGTCCAAGTTCGTCTTCTGCACACAGCATACCATGAGATTCAACTCCACGAATTTTTGAAACTTTCAACTTTAGCGGCTGATCTGGCTCCGGGTAAATCGTTGATCCGACGGTTGCCAACAACACTTTTTGTCCAGCTGCCACATTAGGTGCGCCACAAACAACCTGCAAAGGTTCATCACCAATGGTAACTGTTGTAACTTTTAATTTATCGGCATCTGGGTGTTTTTCACATGTCAATACCTCTGCGACAACCACACCAGCCAATCCACCTTGAACGGCTTCTTTTTTCTCCACACTTTCCACTTCAAGTCCGGTTTCAGTTAGAATTGCAGCCACCTCCTCAACAGGAAGGTCAATTGAAATATATGATTTGAGCCAATTATATGATATTTTCATGGGTATTGAACGTGAAATTGCAGGGCGAATTTACGCAATCTGATTGAGAACTGTTTGGAGCAATTGGAACTTCTTCGTTTATATTCATCATTGAATTGAACCATTTAATGAGTTATACGTTAAGTTCATCAGTTCGTACCCTCTTCGTTCCTACTATGTCGTATATTCGCATCATGAAAACCATATTGCTTTTTTTAACCTTTGTTCTCTCAATAGGGTTGTCGTATTCCCAATCTAAAAGTACCCTAAGTGGTTACCTAACTGATGCCAAAAGTGGTGAAGCGATAATCGGTGGAAGAATCGCTTTTCCAACGTTAAAACAAGCCACAGTAACCAATACATATGGGTTTTATTCCATCACCGTCCCATCCGGAACATACAGTGTTGAATTCAGAGCAAGCGGTTTAAGCACAGAAACGCGCAACATTGATTTGACGAAAGATGTCGCACTCAGTGTTGAACTTGGTTCTGATTTGAAAGAATTACAGGAAGTAAAGGTCAATGCGAAAAAAGGCGATAATATCAACTCAACAAAAATCGGTCAGATTGAACTTGAGGTGGATAAAATAAAAACCCTTCCAGCTTTCATGGGAGAGGTGGATATAATTAAAACCGTTCAGTTACTACCTGGTGTTTCCTCTGTTTCAGAAGGTGGTCAGGGATTTTATGTACGAGGTGGAGGACCGGATCAGAACTTGGTTTTACTCGACGAAGGTGTGGTATATAATGCCTCTCACCTTTTTGGATTCTTTTCTGTTTTCAATGCAGATGCCGTAAAAAGTGTCAACCTTATCAAAGGAGGAGTCCCTGCGAACTATGGAGGAAGGTTAAGTTCTGTATTGGAAATCAATATGAACGAAGGGAATTATAAAAAATTCAAAGTAAAAGGAGGCTTGGGCGTTATTGCATCGCGCCTAACGATTGAAGGACCTTTGAAAAAGGACAAAGGTTCATTTATCATTTCGGGAAGGAGAACGTATGTTGATCTCATCATGAAAGCAGCCATACCCGATTCATCACCATTTGCTGGTTCAGGATATTACTTCTATGACATGAACCTGAAGTTAAATTATAAACTTGGTGAAAAGGACAGGATCTACTTGAGCGGATATTACGGAAAAGACTTGTTTTTCTTTGACAATAAAGAAGATAATTTTCGGGTTGAAATGCCATGGGGAAATGGGATCGCAGCGCTTCGGTGGAATCACTTGTTTTCGAACAAGCTATTCATGAATGTGACTACAACGTTTTCGGACTACCAGTTTAGTTTCGGATCGGCGCAAGATCAGTTCCAAATTGCGCTGGTTTCAGGTGTACGTGATGTGGGTGCAAAAGCTGACTTTTCCTATTTTCCATCGACACGTCATAAAATCAAGTGGGGAGTAGATTACACTTTTCACACCTTTAATCCAACCAGTTTATCTGCGTCTCAAGATGATGTGGAATTCGATACTGGCGAATCACAAAAACTTTACAGTCACGAAACAGCCATTTATGCATTAGATGAGTTCGATTTGAATGAAAAAATTAAAATCAATGCCGGTTTGCGTTACAGCACATTCCAGCATGTCGGTCCGTTTAAACGATACGTAAAAGGAGATATTAGTCAACCTGATCAAGTTATTGAGTACAACAAAGGAGATATTATCGCTTCATACCAAGGATTGGAGCCACGCATCTCCGGAAGGTGGTTGCTTAACGATAAAAGTTCTATCAAAGCCGGATACATGTACAACTATCAATACGTACACCTCACTTCTTTGAGCGCTGTATCCTTACCAACTGATATTTGGTACCCTACAACCGACTTGGCAAAACCACAAAAAGGCTGGCAAGCTTCTGTCGGTTATTTTAGGAATTTCTTTGGCGATAATTATGAGGCATCTGTTGAAGTGTACTATAAAGGAATGAATAACCTAATTGAATTTAAAGAAGGTGCATTGCCAGGAGACAACATTAATGATAATACAGATAACTTATTGGTGTACGGAAGGGGTCAGGCATATGGAGTTGAATTCTTCATTAAAAAATCAGTTGGGAAATTAACAGGATGGATTGGGTACACGTTAGCGAAAACAGATCGGATATTTCCAGATTTAAATAACGGCGAATTATTCCCAGCGAAGTATGACCGTCGGCACGATTTATCGACTGTAGCGACCTACAAATTAAATGACCGTTTAACGTTTGGAGCATCGTTCATTTATGCCACAGGAAACACGTTGACGCTTCCAACATCATGGTACGTGCAGAATCAAAACCTCCTTTTCAATTACGGGGCACGAAATTCGACTCGAATGGCACCTTACCACCGACTAGATATTTCAGTAACATTGTACGATAAGTCATACAAGATCAAAACCGACCCAGCAACGGGAGAAGAAATTCAGGTGGCTAAAAAATTCCGAAGCAATTGGGCATTTTCTGTATACAACGTGTATAATCGCGCGAATCCGTTCTTTGTCTACGTAGATAACGAAGGTGATTTTTTAAATGGGGATTTTCAGATTAGCGTACAGCAAGTTACTTTATTCCCTATCATCCCGAGTATTACTTGGAACTTTGAATTTTAATATCGAAACGCACATGAAACAGTTACTCTATCTTTCACTTTTACTTTCTCTTCTTCAATCGTGTACGAAGGAAATTGAAATAGATATTCCTGGTTACAAAGAACAATTGGTCATAGACGGATCAATCGAAACAGGCATGCCACCGATTGTGCTTATCTCTCGTTCCAAGGATATTTATTCACCTACTAATTTGCAGGCCTTTCTTGAAGGATTTGTTTCGGGTGCAATAGTTACCATTTCTGACGGAACAACAACGGTCGTACTTGATGAAATCTGCTCCGACAACTTACCTCCAGGAACTGAGGAAATTGCCGCTGGACTCTTTGGAATTCCAGCGAGTGAACTAGCCAACTTTAAACTTTGTGCCTACACTTCATTTAATCCAGCGATCTGGGGACAAGTGGGAAAAACATATCAAATGAAAGTAGAGTTCGAAGGTAAAACGTATACCTCTTCAACATCCATTGTACAGCCAACTCCATTGCAACAAGTTTACTGGAAATCAGAGGGTGGAGATTTAGCTGATTATGGTTACTCATGGGGTACATTAGCTGATCCAGCTGGACAATTTGACGGCTATAAATGGGAAGTGAAACGCATCAATACAGGTTTAGATGGTCAACCTATTGACCAAACGTTTACTACAACGTTTAATCCGGTTTTTGATGATGAGTTTTTTGATGGATTAACCTTCGATTTCTTCTATGAAAACCCTACCGTTTGGGACGACAATTCTGTACCTGAAAAATACAAAGGACTCTATAAAATTGGGGACACCGTAGTAATTAAATTATCCAAGATGGATCGTGCAGTGTTTGAGTTCCTTGAGAAAAAATACGTGCAAATATCTTCTGCAGGTAATCCTTTCGCTACCCCAGCAAATATTCCAACCAATATTACAGGTGGTGCGCTTGGTGTATGGGCTGGATTTTCTCCTTGGTATGATACGTTAATTTGTCAACCTTGATATCTTTGTAAAAAAAAACACATGTTGAAG
>CANHQC010000105.1 GCA_947462695.1 Flavobacteriales bacterium
GGATCAACAAAAAGTCCGGCTGCTTTTGAAAGCACGAAATAACCATGCGCCACCCGTCGTTCGAAAATTGTCCCTTCTAAGGATGTAGCGTCCATGTGGGCATAAAAATTATCCCCGGAAACATTGGCAAAATTAACGATGTCAGCATCTGTCACTGTGTGTTTATGCGTAAAGACCGTTTCCCCAACAACAAGCTCTTCAAAATGTTTTCGAAATACATGTGGATTCGCCTCTGGCATTTCAGCTCCAGCCTGAAACTGCTGTGTAATTTGCGTTATGGTTGTCGGATGACCTTGAATAGCCGTTCGTTGCAAGTAATGCAACACACCTCGTTTACCACCCATTTCTTCTCCTCCACCAGCTCTACCCGGTCCACCGTGCGATAGCATTGGCATTGGTGATCCGTGACCGGTACTTTCTTTCGCGCAGTCTTTATTCAGCACAAGAATCCGACCGTGCATTGATGCTGCATTGACAACATAATCAACCGCTTCTTTATTGCAAGGCGTAACAATTGATGACACAAGTGAACCTTTACCCATTTTAGCCAATTGGATAGCGTCATCCAAGGATTTGTAGGGCATGATTGTAGCTACTGGACCAAAGGCTTCGATATCGTGGACATCGGTTGCTACAAATGGATTTTCATTTCTGAAAAGAATCGGTGAGAAAAATGCTCCTTTTTGGGCTTGGTCGCCTAAAATAGAAACCTTGTGAACATCTCCGAATACGATATCTTGGGATTGAGCTAATTTTTCCACATTGGCCCTAACCCGTTCTACTTGCAATTGGGTTGCCAAAGCCCCCATTCGCACGCCTTCTACTGAAGGATCACCGATAGTGGTAGTTGATAGCCGTTTTGTAATGGCCGATTGTACTTCATCTAATCTATTTTCCGGAACCATGATACGTCGCACTGCCGTACATTTTTGTCCAGCCTTGATCGTTATTTCTTTTACTACTTCTTTGATAAATAGATCAAATTCTTCTGTTCCAATCTCTGCCTTTTCACCTAAAATCATTGCATTCAACGAATCAGCTTCGAGATTAAATTGAACACTTTCAGCAGCAATTCGTGGATGCGCTTTCAATAGTTTACCAGTTGAAGCACTGCCAGTAAACGTCACCACATCTTCAGAATCGACATGCTCAATTATCCCTCTACCCAATCCACAAACCAACTGCAAAGCTCCTTCAGGGAGTATTTTAGAATCGATAATATCTCTCACCATTTCCTCAGTTAGGTAACACGTGTATTCTGATGGTTTAACAATCGCTGGAACACCTGCCATTAGGTTTACGGCAATTTTTTCTAACATACCCCAAATGGGGAAGTTAAACGCATTTATGTGGACAGCAACGCCTTCTTTTGGCACCATAATGTGGTGTCCGATGAACGTACCGTTTTTAGACAATGGAGCAGCTGTTCCATCCACATAATAGGGTAAATCAGGGAATTGTCTTCTCAATGAAGCATTCGCAAATAGGTTACCTATTCCACCTTCTATATCAATCCAGGAATCGACTTTTGTTGCTCCTGTCCATGCTGAGACAGCATAATAGTGTTCTTTTTTTGTGAGCAAATGGAGCGCAAGTGCTTTCAACATTCTTCCTCTTTCTTGAAATGTCATTTTACGCAGCGCGCGTCCACCTTTTTCTTTGGCATACTGAAGCATTGCTTCATAATCCAATCCAGCACTTGAAACAGATCCAATGGATTCACCCGAGATGGCGTTAAAAAGTTCTGTTTCTATTCCATCGCCGTTGATCCACTGTCCAAGCGCGTAGTTTTGGTACGTTTTCATGAGAAGAATTTGGGGTAAAAATAGAGAAAAGGTATGGATTTAGGGTGGTTTTAGGTCGGTTGATTTTACGATTTCGCGATATTTAAATATTTAAATTTCGCAAAATCTTAAGTGCATTATATTTTTTCAACAAACGAAAATTGATCAGCGTTGAGCTCAACAAATTCAAGCGTATCTAAAATTTCTTGAAGGTCAAACGAAGTAACTAATTTCATGCGGTACTCCTTAAAGTGTGCTATTCCTTTGAAATAATTGGTATAATGCCTCTTCATCTCTGCAATTCCAAGTGATTCACCTTTCCAATTTACACTCATCATAAGGTGCTCTTTTGCTGCTTGAACACGCTCAGAAATATTCGGTTGTTCTAATAGTTCACCCGTCTCAATGAAGTGCCTTACCTCTCTAAAAAACCATGGGTATCCGATTGCTGCCCGACCGATCATTACACCATCTACTCCATATCTGTTTTTATACTCAACAGCTTTTTGCGGTGAGTCGATATCGCCATTTCCAAAAATTGGTATGCGCATTCGTGGATTATTCTTGACCTCTCCGATTAAAGTCCAGTCAGCTTCCCCTTTGTATAGTTGCACCCTCGTTCGACCGTGGATTGAAACGGCTTCAACGCCAACATCTTGTAGCGCTTCTGCAGTTGATACTACAAATTTGGTATTGTCATCCCAGCCTAAACGTGTTTTTACAGTGACAGGAAGATTGGTTGTCTTTACAATTTCTTCTGTCATCTTAAGTAACTTAGGAATATCCTTTAGCATACCTGCTCCTGCACCTTTACAGGTTACTTTCTTCACTGGACAACCATAATTGATATCGATAATATCGGGATTGGTTTTTTCAATTATTTTGGTTGCTTCCCGCATGCTTTCGATATCGTAACCGAAAATCTGAATCCCAATTGGGCGTTCATATTCGTAGATATCCATTTTCTGCACACTCTTCGCCGCATCGCGTATTAGACCTTCAGACGAAATAAATTCTGTATACATTAAGTCAGCTCCGTACTTCTTGCAAAGTGCACGAAAAGGCGGATCGCTTACATCCTCCATTGGAGCCAAAAGCAATGGGAATTTACCGAGTTCTATATTGCGTATTTTGACCATGGCGCAAAGATAAGGAAATGAATAAAAAGTGGCTGCTTAAGTGTTTCGTCAGAAAAGGAAGAGAATTGAGATTTCATCTTACATTCCAAGAATTCGTTGATATAATACTCTAATCAATTTACTGTCACTTCTTTACAAACCGCGTTAAAATGACAATACTTTGCCCTTCGATTTTTCCTTCAATCTGATCTGGGTTGTCGTGAACTAGTCGGATGTTCCTTACCGCCGTTCCGCGTTTTGCTGAGAATGTCGCACCTTTTACATCGAGCTCTTTAATTAATACAACGGTGTCCCCATTTTGAAGGACTGCTCCATTACTGTCTTTATGCACAATAACATCATCCGGATCGATTCCATCTCCACTTGTTTTTGCCCAAACCAATGTATCTTCGTCTAAATACATCATATCCAGTAAATCCTGGGGCCAGCCTTCCTTTTTGATGCGATTCAACAAACGCCAAGTCATCACCTGAACCACTTGTGTTTCACTCCACATACTATCATTCAAACATCTCCAGTGATTGACATCCATCTTTTCAGGATCTTGCAATTGTTCGAAACAGGTTGAGCAAACAACGAGTGTATTATCAATGGAATTTCCTTGAGGATTACTAACACTATATTCCGTTAACTCTTTGGTTGATCTACATAATTCACATGCGCCACCAGAGCGTTCTAAAAGCTTCTTATCCACTATTTCAATTGCTTATCTAACATCAGGTGCAAACCTATCCCTCGCAATTCCTGACCTAAAGCAATCACTGTTCCATCGCCGTCTATGAGAAAAGCGCTAGGAATAGAGGTGACATTGTATAAGTTTGCAGCAGTGCCCTTATTATCCCAGCCATGATTCTTCCATGCCAGCTTGTCTTCAAGGATTGCTTTTTTCCATGGATCCTCTGCGCGATCGAGTGAAACACTAAACACTTCAAATCCTTTCGCATTTTTAAACTTTGCCGACTTATACTTGGTGTATGCTTCAACAACATTGGGGTTTTCACGACGACAAGGTCCGCACCAGGAAGCCCAGAAATCTACAAGAACCATTTTACCTTTTAACTTGGAAAGCATGACCTCTTTTCCATCCGGAGCAGTCAATGCAATGTCTGGTGCCTTTTGTCCCTTTGCTAGGTTATTTAAGGAAGAATTAGAATTTTGTGAACTAACAGTAATTAAAACTATAACTAGTAGCGATACTATAAATTTTATTTTAGTCATATCAACCGATTCTTCTGATATCTGCACCTAAGTTATTCAAGCGGATTTCAATATCCTGATAACCCCTGTCTATTTGCTCAATGTTGTGGATGACACTTTTTCCTTTAGCAGAAAGAGCGGCTATTAGAAGCGAAACTCCAGCGCGAATATCAGGCGAGGTCATTTGAATACCTTTTAATGAATGTTGCTTATTCAAGCCAATAACGGTAGCTCGGTGCGGATCACACAAGATAATTTGCGCTCCCATATCGATAAGTTTATCAACAAAGAACAAGCGTGACTCAAACATCTTTTGATGGATCAAAACAGAACCTTTCGCTTGTGTTGCCACTACCAAAATAATGGATAACAAATCAGGCGTAAATCCTGGCCAAGGCGCATCCGCAATTGTCAGAATAGAACCATCAATAAACGTATCGATTTCATAACTTTCCTGCGCGGGAATGAAAATATCATCTCCACGGCGTTCGAGTTTTATTCCAAGTCGTCGGAATACGTTAGGAATAATTCCAAGGTTATCGTAACTGACATCTTTAATGGTTATTTCGGATCCGGTCATTGCTGCCAACCCAATAAAACTTCCAATTTCGATCATATCAGGAAGAATCCGGTGGTAACATCCCTTCAACTCAGACACACCTTCAATGTGTAACATGTTTGAACCGATTCCCTCAATTTTCGCGCCCATAGAATTGAGCATTTTGCACAATTGCTGCAAATACGGCTCACATGCGGCGTTATAGATAGTCGTCTTTCCTTCCGCCATTACAGCTGCCATTAACACATTGGCTGTACCAGTAACAGATGCTTCATCCAAATGGATATACGTTCCTTTCAGTTTCTTTGCTTCAATGGAATAAAAATGTTCTCCAGCATCGTAATTAAACTTTGCTCCCAACATCGTAAATCCTTCAAAATGGGTGTCCAAACGCCGTCTCCCTATTTTATCTCCCCCTGGCTTTGGTATAAATCCTTTTCCGAATCTTGCCAAAAGGGGACCAACTATCATGATTGAACCACGCAGGGATCCCGCACGTTTTTTAAAATCCTCTGTCTCGAGATAGGCCAAATCAATATCTTTTGCCTGAAAAATAAACGTCCCTTTTTCAACTTTTTCAATCTTCACTCCCATTGTTTGAAGAAGATTGATCAGCTTATTCACATCGATGATATCGGGCACATTCGAGATGGTCACTTTTTCTGAAGTCAACAATGGCGCGCACAATACTTGCAACGCCTCATTTTTTGCTCCTTGTGGAATTAGTTCACCTTTCAATGGTTTTCCACCGTAAATTTCGAATGATGCCATGATCTATTTTTTAAATTTCTTTTTTTGCTTTTGCTTGAAGTTACTTTTATTTCTTTTGTGCTGATTGTTTGTCATCCCCATTGATCGGAGGAGTGTATTTGTACTCACCAACTCGTCAGGATTTTCAAGAATCAAATTACCCTTAGACAGTTCTTTTAATTGCTCGGCAATCACGTTATTTTCTACCGCGTCATTGTTATGCGCCAAAAACTGAACTTTCATAAAGTTAGCCATTGTATTCTTCAAATATTCACGCTCTTTATCGTCTGTCACAGCAACTGATTCCTCTAAAATACGTTGCGTATAGCTACCATAATGACCATATCTAATTTTACGCTTCGGATATTCCATTTGACCAGGACGCTCATTCAGCACTTCTTGTTTAGGAATTTCATAGGGTGAATCAACATCGAGCTGAAAATCGGACATGACAAAAAGGTGCGTCCATAATTTATGGCGGTAATCGTCCACATCTCGTAAATGAGGATTTAATTGCCCCATTACTTCAATGATTGCTTGAGCGGCACGATTGCGTTCATCACGATCTGCAATTTCCATTGCATGGTGAATCATGTTTTGAACATTTCTCCCATATTCCGGGAGAATTAATCTGCCACGTGTGGTATTGTACTCCATAACTTTATTTTTCCAGCTGTAACTTCAGCGAATTTGAGTATATTTCTTTCACTTCTTGGACAAATCCATAGTGCTCATCATCAACCATCAATTTTCCTTTTGTAACGTGCCCAAGCAAAGTGAACGGCACACCTGAATCCATCATGAATTCAATAAATGCCTCCTCTTGATCTTCATTCACAGAAACAACCACTCTTCCTTGTCCTTCTCCAAAAAGAAAGGCGTCTTCACGAATTTCAGAATCTGTAACGATATCAAAACCTAACTCACGCGGCATTGACATCTCAACCAACGCAACAAATAACCCACCGTCTGATACGTCATGTGCCGCATTGACCAGTTCGTTTTGAATCAATCCTTTAACCATGTGTTGAACGGCATATTCTTTATCTAAATCAAAATAGGGTGCCGAAGATGCTTTAATACCATGGTAAGTCGCAAGGTATTCAGATGATGAAATATCGTTTACTGACTCACCTAAAACAAATATCAAATCCCCTTTTTGCTTGAAATCCAACGTCATCAACCTGTCCTTATCCTCCAAAATACCGATCATACCGATTGTTGGAGTGGGAAAAACAGGAACTTCCACCCCATTGGTTACGGTCTGGTTATAAAATGACACATTCCCACCTGTTACAGGTGTTTCAAATTTTATACACGCTGCAGACATACCTTTAATTGCACCAACAAACTGCCAGTACGATTCAGGATTGTATGGATTTCCAAAATTCAAACAGTTGGTTATTGCACTCGGTTCTCCACCTGCACAAACGATATTTCGCGCTGCTTCAGACACCGCAATCATCGTCCCGACTTCTGGATCAGCATGCACATAACGTGAATTACAATCAACTGTCATAGCAAGCGCTTTATTTGTCCCTTTGATGTTAACCACACCCGCATCTGCTGGACGGTTAGTTGTCATTGTTCGGGTACCAACCATTGAATCGTACTGTTCGTAAATCCAACGTTTTGAAGCGATATTTGGGTAGGAAA
>CANHQC010000106.1 GCA_947462695.1 Flavobacteriales bacterium
CACCATCTCTCGTTCTGGTGATAGAGGACAAACATGGAGCTCATTTGTTCCAACATTCCCGGGAACTTAAGATCCGGCAGGTACAGCAGGTAGTTTCCACCCTTTCCACACAGAATTTGTACTTGCAGAATACTATGATTTAAACTCTAAAGATTCGGTAACTTTTATCCCAACTAAAAATTACGCAGCAGGTTCAACAGTTAAAGTGCCAAGTCGTGCAACTGGCGACACTATGGAATACGTTACGCCAACTGCACTCTATTTTGACGATACACTATTCTACAATAGTTCGCTTACACAACAGGATGTTTCTGTATTGAATACGTTAAACGGTCAAACAGTCTTTTTAGGTAACTATTCTTGGACACCTTTTGCGAGTGCTTCAGGGACTAATCCTCCAACCGTGGGAGATTCTTTACTTGTTAATTTCGAAACAGGTCCAGATACAGTTGTCGTTGGTGGACTAGGAACTTATCCTCATTATTACGCTCAAAACGCTGCAACTGGTGAAATCATTAGTTTAGACAATGATACAATTGCATTTAACGTTGCCTGGGATACATTAATAGTTCAAGATCCTTTTCAATCTTGGTTCTTGATGTATGTAAACAGCAACGGAGGTGAGCTTTGGGGTACGCGAAATGCAATGCGCCTTTCGGCTTCTAATGTAGACTGGGTATTAGTTGCAAAAGGAATTGGTGGTGGAACATTCAACAATGTCGACATCGAATTCTCTAAAGACCTTAACCACTGTTATGTGAGTGCAGGAAGTGGAGTTTATCGTATTAATGGTCTCGGAGATGTGTACACCTCTGATCCGAACTTTAAAACAAAAGTTGGATGGAGTGGTACTGGTTTATTAACCGCCCCTTCTGCAACTACTAAATCTCAAATTACCGCCACAGGATATGAAGGTATAGCGCTCAATCCGAATAATCCGAATGACTTAGTTGTTCTTGCTGGATTCAGTGGATCTAACCGTCGTACACTAAACGCGACATCTGCTACTCCAACATTTACAACCTTACCAGCAATACCTGGTGGAGTTGCATGTTACGATGGAATTATTGATCGAGATGATTCTGACATTATTGTAGTTGGAACATCTGAAGGTGTATTTGTAACTGAAAATGGTGGTGGTACATGGGAAAATTCTTCTGCAGGATTTGAAGGAACACCTGTATACGAAGTTCGTCAATCTTGGAGAACTTGGGAAGAGGGTAACCGTCGTCCAGGAGAGATTTACATTGGAACGTTTGGACGTGGTATTTGGAGCTCAGCAGCCTATTTAGGAATTGGAGATTACAATGCGAACGGTTCGAAAGTGACTAAAACGAAATTGAAAACGTATCCAAACCCTACTACTGACAATACCACATTGACGTTCAACTTAGCTGAAACATCCAATGTTAATGTATTCGTTTACAACATTATGGGAACGCTAGTAAAAACAATTACTAATCGTAATGTACCAGCTGGTGCACAAACATTAACAATTAATGGAAGTGACTTGCCGAATGGAACGTATATCGTGAAATTTGTAGCTGGTAAACAATCTGACACAGTTAAGTTTGTCAAGTTGTAATATAAAAGAAACATACATTGAAAAGGGTCGCCAAAAGCGACCCTTTTCTTTTGATCGAAATTCAACTTTTCAATGAATAATTCTACCTTTGTAAGGTAAAAATTGAAAGAGATGAATGCGTACGATGTTACAATAATTGGTTCTGGTCCTGGTGGATATGTTGCAGCTATTCGATGTGCCCAACTAGGGTTAAAAACTGCATTGATTGAAAAGTACTCCACACTTGGGGGGACATGTCTAAATGTTGGATGCATTCCTTCCAAAGCATTACTTGATTCATCCGAGCATTACCACAATGCTGTGCATAATTTTGAAGAGCACGGAATAGAGGTTAAAAGTGTTAAGCCAAACTTGGCACAAATGATCCAGCGCAAAAATCAAGTTGTGGAACAGACCTGTAGCGGTATTCAGTACCTGATGGACAAGAATAAAGTAGATGTTTTCAATGGTACTGGGTCTTTTGTGGATGCTAACACAATTTTGGTAAAAGGATCAACAGATCAAACCATACAGACCAAAAACGTCATTATTGCTACTGGATCGAAGCCAAATTATTTTCCAGGCATGGAACCTGATAAAAAACGGATTATAACTTCAACTGAAGCATTAAGCATGAGGGAAATCCCTAAGAAAATGCTCGTCATTGGAGGTGGTGTAATCGGATTAGAACTTGGTTCAGTATATGGAAGATTAGGAACACAAATTGAGGTTGTTGAATTTGCTCCAACGATACTTCCAACAATGGATGGTGCACTGAGTAAAGAACTCACGCGATCGTTAAAGAAAGAAGGTTTCAAATTCTACATGGAACATCGCGTACAAAAGGTAGAAAACAAAGGTAAATCTGTTATTCTTACTGCACTTAACAAGAAAAATGAAGAAGTACAATTCGAAGCTGATTATTGTTTAGTTGCTGTTGGCAGAAAACCATTTACAGAAGGATTAAACCTCGAAGCAGCGGGAGTGGCTGTTAATTCACGGGGACAGATTGAAGTCAATGACCATTTACAAACTGCAGTTCCAACTATTTACGCTGTTGGTGATGTCGTTCGAGGAGCTATGCTGGCCCATAAAGCAGAAGAAGAAGGAGTGTATGTGGCTGAGTTAATTGCTGGACAAAAACCACACATCAATTATAACCTCATCCCAGGTGTTGTTTATACTTGGCCAGAGGTTGCCGCTGTCGGTAAAACTGAAGAAGAATTAAAAGCCGCAGGGGTCAATTATAAATTAGGCTCCTTCCCTATCAAAGCTTTAGGTCGTGCTCGTGCGAGTATGGACACCACAGGATTGGTTAAAATACTTTCTGATGCAGAAACAGATGAAATACTTGGCGTACATATGGTTGCTCCTCGTGCAGCGGATCTTATTATGGAGGCAGTTGTTGCCATGGAGTACCGCGCTTCTGCGGAAGACATTGCGCGTATTTGTCACCCTCACCCAACCTATTCAGAGGCTATAAAGGAAGCAGCATTAGATGCTACAGCCAACCGCGCTTTACATGTATAATGAACAAATTATAGAGAAGAAAAACTCGTTTTAGATAAAACAAAAAAGCACCTTATTGGTGCTTTTTTGTTTTCATCGCGATTAGTTATCATTCGCCTTTGACAAGTTGCATTTCATCCACTAAGTGTTTTGCCCCGCTGTAAATGTCCATTACCCAGAGCACATATCGAATGTCAACAACAACATTTCTACACCTGTTCGGATCGAACATATAATCTGACATTGTGCTTTCCCAAGTTCTATCGAAATTCAAACCCATTAAATGACCATTTGCGTCAATCACAGGTGATCCAGAATTCCCTCCAGTGGTGTGATTAGATCCGGTAAAACATACCCACAATTCATCGTTTTGGGCATAAGGACCATAATTTTTAGCTTGATGCAATTCCAACATCCGTGGTAATAATTCAAAATCAGGATTTCCCGTATTGTATTTTGCGATAATTCCATCCAATGTTGTATGTTCGGTATACATCATTCCATCGGCTGGTTTAGATCCCTCCAGTTGGCCATAAGTCACACGTAAGGTACTGTTTGCATCTGACCAATGTTTGTCCTCCGGAAACATAGTATATTTTCCCTCCACATAAATTTTCAATAAGTCATTCATTTTTGAATCAAATTGCTGAAAATTAGGTAAGACATTCGTCCTGAACTCAGCCATAAAATCAGTGTACAACCTAACTCCGGGATCTTTGAGTAGCTTTTTAAGCGAAGAAGACTTAATTCCATCTAAAAATGTAAGGTAGCGATCTTTACTTGTAAGAATAGACTTAGTAAAGATCATTTCGCTCAATTCTTGGGTATTCATCGAAGTATTCCAAGCTGCATTTGACTTTTCTTTCACGTATACTGCCGTGAGTAAATCAAATATACGTTTGTCAACACCTGCATCGTAATTTTTGAAGAATCCATCTGCACCTTTCTTCAATTTATCAATCTGACTTGACAACTGATTAGACGACAGGTATTTTTCATAATTCTGCTGAAGATCCTCGATTCCTCTTGCCAGTTTATAGAACTCCGGTCCGACAAATAGGTACTCGACCGCCAAGGCATATTCGTATTCCCAACGCGTGCCCTCTTTCGCCAAATTATTCATTTGTTCCACAATAGTTCCATAACGAGCAGCCCAATCTGGATTTGATGTGGCTCGTTTCGTATATTCCGCTTCACGTTGCGATTTAATTGCCAGTGCATCTAGGCGTTTCAACCCATCGACTTGACCAATCCATTTTTTATATGCGTTCGCAATACTGGCTTGTTTGGCTGCGTACTTAATTCTTATTTCATCCGAACTGCGCATGGCTGCATCAATTACACTTAGTGATTTTTCGCGCATATTAATCCGAACTGGACGTTCTTTTTCCATGATGAATTTTAGGTATCCGGATACCACATGTTGTTCCGTTTCACCCGGGAAGCCATAAACCATCGTAAAATCTCCTTGCTTACGGTTCTTAAACGAAATTGGTAAAAAATGAAGTGGCTGGTAAGGCTGATTCTCTGCATTGAAATCGGCAGGTTTATTTCCAGGTCCAGCGTAAATTCTAAAAACTGAGAAATCTCCTGTATGACGTGGCCAAACCCAGTTATCTGTGTCACCTCCAAACTTTCCAATGGAATTTGGAGGAGTACCAACCAATCGCACATCTTTAAACACTTCCTTTACGATCAAGTAGAAATCATTCCCGTAATTAAAGGGTTTGACTTCGGCCTCGTAATGTGTGCCGTTTGTAGCATCTTTGATCAATTGCTGAATGTTCTTTTTGATTGCTGCTTCCTTTGTTGCTGTCGGATCATTCGCATTTACGCCGAACATCACTGTTTTCGTTACATCCTCGATACGAACCATTCGAGATGCAGTCAGACCTGGGTTGGTAAGTTCCTCTTTCAAGTTCTTTGCCCAAAAACCGTACTTCAAGTAATCCTTTTCGAGACTAGAATGCGATTGTATTTGGGAATACCCACAATGGTGATTCGTCAATAACAAGCCCTTGGATGAAACCAATTCGGCAGTACATCCACCTCCAAAGTGCATGACCGCATCCTTTAAACTGGAATTGTTTACATCGTAAATATCTTTTGCACTAAGTTTCATTCCTTTCGCTTTCATATCAGATTCAAAAGCTGAAATAACCGATGGAATCAACATTCCTTCCTCTGCCCGGAGGTTGAACCCTAAAATGAGTGCGAGAACAAGTAAACTGGTAATTTTTTTCATATCACATTTCAATAGCTCTCAAAAATAGCTATTTTGACGATCTAAGTCCATTATAAGGTGGACAGATGAAATTAAAACCCGAAATTCGTAGTATGGAAATTCTAAATACACTCTTTCGCTTAGGCGTTGTTTTTGCGATTTATGGATTCATTTGGGCATTTATAGAGTTAGGCATAAAACTTCTGCGTTCCGGTCAACCTGAAAGCACCGTTGAACATTACTTGATAAAAGGCATCAAGTACTTGTTGTTGTGTGTGGTTGCGTTTTTACTGACTTTAGAAAACGGTTCTGATGTAGATTTTTATTCTTTCGGTATGTCTGGACTTGTCCTTGTACTGTATTTTTTAGGGAAATTGGACAAAGCGCAGCAACGTCAAGTATTTATTCAATTTATGACGAATCGTTCTGTTGCTCCATCAAAAACCTACAATATTTGGGGAGAAATAAGTGTAATCACCATAGCTATTATCGGTTACATCTTACTTTTTTTCTATCCTGACTATGCATTTAATGGGATATCACTTTGGTTCAAGGAGAGTATTTTATCCATTGAAAAAACACCCATTTTTGGATGGATATTTAAGTTAATTGGATTTTTCTTTCTCGTTTCCATTTTGATGAAAGTGATCAATGCGTTCTTTTTGCTGATCTCAGGTAAAATGCTCATTCAAACGCGCGGTGGATTTAGAAAAAAAGATGCTGACGATCGATTTGATGATTTTGAGGAACTGAACTAGTCAACGGTTTAATAAGAATTCGACTAACCGTTCAATTTGACAAAGAATTGGGGAACCGTCATTTCTAATTATTAAATCGGCAAAAGGAGCTTTTCGTTCGTCACTCCATTGATTTGCCATTCGGTTTAAGACCTCATCTCGTGTGGACTGATCCCTGAACATTGCGCGTTCAATGCGTGTTTCTGTAGGAGCTGTCACTAAAACTAACTGATCAAAAAGTTCGTGACTTCCGGTTTCAATTAAAATAGCTGCCTCATTAAACAGCACTTGAGCATGCTGGTGACTTACCCATTCATCGAACTTCTTGCGCACTAACGGATGTACAAATGCATTTACCTGATCAAGCCATTCCTTATTATTGAATAACCGAGCGGCTAATTTCTTGCGATCGAGTCGCTGATTTATATGCATCTCTTCACCTGTCAATCTCCTAAGAAATTCGCGGATTTCCGGATCAACATCCATCAACGTAGCTGCTTCCTTATCCGAATAAAACACAGGGAAACCCATGTGCTCTAGAATTCGTGCTACAGTCGACTTTCCCGATCCAATACCACCTGTAATTCCGACTAAAATCATTTAGACTTCTTCGCTATTCTGCGTGACAATCTCAACAGGGATTACAACCACTGTCTTCACATCTTGGGCTATTTCCAACATGTATTCATCACCATTAACCAAATTCCAGACGACTTGCACATGAGTCATTCTCGTATGATTGATCTCAAAACGTTTTAAAAACTTAACCAAGGTTTTTAATCCTCCAGTATTGATGTAATCAAAAGCTAGGTGAAAAGTTGTTTTTTCAGCTGGATTTTCCAGGTAAGTCGTTAGCCAATCTTCCAACGATTCAAAAAAACTGAATGGGTCATCTGGAATTAATCTTCCCTTCATTAAAAGCTTACCCATTGACGGATCGAACTTTACCATTGGGGATGTCTGAGTGCCTTGAATCTCAAGAATTTTCATAGTGCCAAAGGTAGCTGAATGTGAAGAACAAAAAAACAAC
>CANHQC010000107.1 GCA_947462695.1 Flavobacteriales bacterium
AAACAATCAAAAATCGAAAGATTCACCTGATCAACAAAAGAACAACCCGCCTCCGCCTCAACCAAAAAACGACAACCAAAAACAACCACCGCCAAAACCTGACATAGCAAAAAATGAAAATAAAATCCCGTCAAAATCGGCAGATCGGCTGTTAGATCAATTGATGAAAGCGGAAGCTGAAACAAAACGCAAACTGGCCGGAAGCAGACAGAAAGGAAATGGCCAACAATCAGGTAAAGATTGGTAATGAGGTGGTTTTTCGGAATAGCGTTACTTGTTTTGATTCTACCGTTGGTAGTTTTTGGTCAAAAACCATCGATTCAACTCGAGGTAGACCCAAAAATAATTGCCACAAATGACGTGTTTTCTATAACGGTTAGGACTTCAATTAACGGTGAAGTTGATATTGAACTTCCTGATGAATACATTCATGGATACAATGTAATGAATGGAATGGAACAGGATGTAGATTACGCTACCGGGAAAATTGTAACCTATTACTACATCAGTCAAACTGGTACGTTCCGTAAACCCGGAAACTATAAAATTGGTCCTGCCGTAATAAAAAAAGGAGGGAAAGTATTCAAATCAAGTAGTGTAAATCTTCAAGTAAATAGCTCATCTCCATCTCCAAGCAATGAACAAGAAGTCAGCGCAAAACAATTGCGCCAACCAGCTTTTGGAATCGTAGAAACGTCAAAGAAAAAAATCTATGCCGGCGAGCCGCTGTTAGTTAACGCCAAAGTTTATTCTCGCTTTGATCCCACGCATTTAGAATCTTATAAACCCTACGTTGTTCCAGGTGCACTTGAAAAGCACGAATTAGATGGTGGTTCACGAATTGTTGTGAATGAAGAATACATCAAACGATCGCTTTACTACAGCTTTGAGCACGATAAAAAAGTTGTCTTTCCAGAAAACACTGGTAAAATCTCCATTGAACCATTCAAATTAATTTTACTCAGAGGTCTTGACGGTGTGCCAATTACCGCATCGTCTAAAACCATTGAGGTACTCCCTTTGCCTAAAGGCGCACCGAAATCTTTTACAGGGGGTGTTGGACAGTTTACGATCACACAAAAAATAGACAAAACCGTTTTAAAACAAGGAGATGTTATTGATATCGAATTGGAAATTACAGGCCATGGAAATCTGCATGCGCTTCATCAACCAGATCTTCAACTTCGAAAAGGATTTAAATTATATGGCGACCCGACAATAAAAGAAGACATTGTCTTTGGTAGAAAAGGAGCAGAAGGTACGTTAACCATTCAATACCATGTGAAAGTTCTTGAATCGGGCTCAATTCAATTGCCCATTACGACTTTCGCATTTTTTGACCCTGATAAAGAAAAGTACATCTTACTTAAAACGAAAAGCGAAAAGTTAACTGTAGAGCCGAATCCGGAATTTGATGTTAAAAATGACATCGTTGTAAACAATACGAAACCATTACATACAGATAAGAATACCTTCAAAAGTTCTCCTCCCAAAAACGAGAAATCATCCACTGGCTGGTCAAGTTGGTTATTGATTGGCACCCCTTTAAGCCTTGCGTTCATCGGGTTATTTCTTTGGTGGGGTAAAAAATCTCCACAACAAAACCATAAAAAAACTAAACCATCATCAATTTCACTTGAAAAAGCGAATGAAGAAAAGAAAATTGCATTAGCGTACTTCGCCTCCTCCGATTACACAAATGGGGTTCAACACCTTAAAAAAGCACTGATACTTTCAGCCATCCGTCACTTGAAATTAGAAGAAGAATCACTCTCCAGCGTCGAGGTTCGTTCCATTTGGCAAACACAGCAACCAAACGACCCGTTATACTACGCGTTTGAATCATCGCTTGAACAGTGCGATAGAACGTTGTACAGTGGTTGGGATCTGAGCTTAAGCGAATCCAATTTCTTTCACCAGACAATTGACCTAATCGATAAGATAAATCAGTAAGTAAACCTTTTGTTTTTACTCATTTTCTTAGTTGTTTCTTTACCTTTGTGTACAGCATGACTTCTCATCAAAAAATAGCTATTCGGGAATTATCGTTGAACGAATTAATCGCTCAATTTGAAGCAAGCGGTGAAAAATCATTCCGTGCGAAACAAGTATACGAATGGTTATGGTTACACCACGTGCACGAATTCAATCAAATGAGTAACCTAAGTTTGGCCTTACGTGCCAAGCTCGAAGAAGAATATTCGATTGACGCTATTCGCATTGATGATGAACAAATTAGTAGTGATCGTACCATTAAATGTGCATTTTCCGTTGGTGAGGGAAAAGTAGTTGAGGGTGTGTTAATTCCAACAACTTCGCGCATGACGGCTTGCATTTCGTCTCAAGTCGGTTGCTCGCTTTCTTGTACTTTCTGTGCAACAGGAAAATTGAAATTAATGCGAAACTTAACTGCAGGGGAAATTGTTGACCAAGTCGTTTACCTAAAACGTGCTGCAGAACAAAAGTATGAAACCCCATTGACGAACATTGTGTACATGGGCATGGGTGAACCGTTACTCAACTATAAAAATACGCTTCGTTCAATTGAACGAATTACCGCACCTAATGGCCTCGGAATGTCTCCGAAACGAATAACCGTTTCAACCGCAGGAATTGCAAAAATGATACGAAAGTTAGGTGATGACGAGGTTAAGTTTAACCTTGCCTTGTCATTACACGCTGCGAACGACAAAAAACGCAGTGAAATCATGGAAATTAATGACACCAACAACTTAGCTGAATTAGCCGATGCGTTGATCTATTTTCATGAGAAGACTGGCACAAGAGTTACCTTCGAATACATCATCTTTGATGGCTTCAACGACTCACTTGAAGACGCAGCCGAACTCGCTAAATTCGCGCGATGTGTGCCATGCAAAATAAATATTATTGAATACAATCCAATTGATGAAGGTGGATTTCAACGAGCAAAACCTGAAAAAGTAAGTGCGTTTGCGGCGTATTTAGAAAGCAAAAATCTGGTTGTAAACGTGAGACGTAGCAGAGGTAAGGACATTGACGCGGCTTGCGGTCAGTTAGCCAATAAAAACAAGGCCATTCCGGATCGAACAGAATTGCTCAAACAACCCAAATTGAAGGCGTGATTTTACCAATATTCTTATCGCGTTTATAGAGATATCTGGGAATCTAAACTGTATATTTGTGTCATGATTTCGGTAAAGGAAATGCTCGATCCAATTCGTCCTGAAATGACGGAATTTGAAGTACGCTTTAGAAAAAGCATGCAATCACGGGTTCCCCTTCTCGATAAAATAACGCATTACATTATTAAGCGTAAAGGAAAGCAAATGCGTCCAATGTTTGTTTTCTTAACTTCAAAAATGTTGGGAGAAATCAATGACCGCACTTATGACGCCGCGTCATTAATTGAATTACTGCATACAGCCACCCTAGTTCACGACGATGTCGTTGATGACGCCAATGAGCGACGCGGTTTCTTCTCTATAAATGCCCTCTGGAAAAACAAAATTGCCGTACTCGTTGGCGATTACTTGCTCTCAAAAGTGCTCTTGCTTTCTATTGAAAAAAACAACTTAGAACTCTTGCATATTGTGGCAACTGCAGTGAAAGAAATGAGCGAGGGCGAATTACTTCAAATTGAAAAAGCAAGAAAACTGGATATCACAGAAGACATTTATTTCGAAGTCATTCGTCAAAAAACAGCTTCCCTGATCTCTGCTTGCTGCGAGGCAGGAGCAGTGGCAAGTGGAAGAAATGATATGCGCGAAACGATGAGGGAATTTGGCGAATTGGTTGGATTAGCGTTTCAATTGAAAGACGACATATTCGATTACGGAACAGGAGAGAAAATAGGGAAACCCACTGGATTAGATATTCGGGAACGAAAAATGACATTACCACTTATTTATGCGCTAAATAATGCCCCTACTGAAGTCAAGCGTGAGTTATTGTATATCGTAAAAAACAAAAACGAAAAGAGTAAATCAGTAAAACGAGCTGTAGAAATTGTTATCCAGGAAGGTGGCGTGCAGTATACACATCAACGCATGATGGAACTCACGAAAAAAGCATTAGATTTACTGTCCACCGTTCCTGAGTCACCCGCTAAATCAGCATTAGTTGGACTTGTCGAATATACTACACAACGTGAAAAATAAACATATGTATAGAATTCTCCTTTTTGTAACGTGCCTTTGGCTTGTTGCGTGTACATCAACAGAAGAAAAAACAGTTGAAAAACCCTTATCCAAAGAAGAACTCGTTGAAATTAAAGACGGAATATACACGGAATGGTATCCAGGAAAAAAACAAATCAAATACCGGGGTGGTCAAGACGAACAAGACAAGCGAAATGGCGTATGGACATTCTATTCTGAGAATGGAAAAGAATTATCCGTAACCGTATATGAACATGGCATTCGCCAAGGGTTTACAGTTGTGAAATACCCGACAGGTGTTATTCATTACAGGGGAGAATACAAAAACGACAAAACTGTTGGTGTCTGGACGACATATGACGAAAAAGGAAAAGTGATCAATGAAACTGATTTCGGATATCCGGAAAATTAATGGCTAAAATTCCGCCACATATCATTGATGAAATCATGAATACCTCCAGAATTGAAGAGGTCATTGGTGAATTTGTCAATCTTAAACGTGCGGGTTCCAATCTCAAGGGTCTTAGTCCGTTCACAGATGAAAAAACGCCTTCATTTGTCGTTTCTCCTTCCAAACAAATTTTTAAATGCTTCTCAACTGGTAAAGGGGGGTCAGTAGTTTCTTTCCTCATGGAAAAAGAACACTTTTCCTACCCTGAAGCATTGCGATGGCTGGCCGATAAATATGGTATTCAAGTACCTGAAGAGGAACAAGCAACTGCCGAAGAACTTGCTGCAATAAGTGAGCGTGAGAGTCTACATATCATTAACGATTTTGCACGTGACCACTTCAAAAACAACCTGTTAAATTCTCCTGAGGGGGAAGCAGTTGGTCTTGCCTACTTCGAAGAACGGGGATTCAGAAGAGATATCATTGAGAAGTTTCAGCTCGGCTACTGTTTGAATTCAGGCGATGACTTCACAAAAGCGGCCATTGGAAAAGGATACAAACTGGATTACTTAGAAAAAGTTGGACTGGTTAAATCCAAAGATGAACGTCAATTTGATTTTTTCAGAGGCAGGGTGATGTTTCCGATTCACAGTGTTTCAGGTCGTGTACTCGGATTTGGTGGTCGAACCTTATTAAGCGATAAAAAAATTGCGAAGTACTTCAATTCACCTGAAAGTATAATATACAACAAGAGTGAAATCCTCTACGGACTCTATTTTTCAAAAGGGGATATCATTAAATACGACAATTGTTTTCTGTGCGAAGGGTATACCGATGTGATCAGTATGTTTCAAGCTGGCATTCAAAATGTAGTCTCTTCATCCGGTACATCCTTAACCAAGGATCAAATCAAATTGATTCGAAGGTACACGCACAACATCACCATTCTCTTTGATGGTGACGCAGCTGGAATTAAAGCATCGTTTCGCGGAATTGATTTGATTTTAGAGGAAGGTATGAATGTAAAAGTCGTGCTATTCCCTGAAGGAGAAGATCCAGATTCCTTTTCCAAAAAATCATCAAAAGATGAACTGGACGAGTACATCAAAGGCCACACGCAAGATTTCATTTCATTCAAGGCAGATATCTTGTTGAAGGATGGCAACGACGATCCTATCAAAAAAGCTGAATTGATTCGTGATATTGTTCATTCGGTTTCGCTCATTCCAGATCAAATTACCCGAACAGTGTACATTCAACAGATCGCCGCTCGTTTTGGAATGAATGAGAATATCCTTTCAACTGAATTGATCAAACTGCGAAAGGGACAATTGATAAAAACGAACCAGGAGCCCGCTATAGAAGAAATTCAAGTTCCAGTTACGGCAGAACAAGCCACAAGCTCCTCTACTCCTCCTAAAAACCATCACCACGAATGGCTGCTTATCCGCTTAATGGTAAAATATGGCGCTCGGATTGTTGAAATTGAACAATTCGATGAGGAAGGAAAAAAATTCCACGGTGAAACAAGTGTTATGGAATGGATTCACCATGAACTATCGAAGGATGAACTTTATATCCAACACCCCATTTATGCCAAAGTATATTCAAAATTCGTTGAAGGACTAAACGAAAATGCACTCTACACAAGTGCCTATTTGCAACGCACAGATGATCAGGAAATTGTTCAATTCATCAGTGATATCGAAACTGAAACGCATGAATTAAGCAGTAAATGGTTGTCTAACTACAGAATTGAAACCCGTACGGAAAGCGACCGATTGGTTGAGGCTGTTTCTCATGCGCTGTATGCATTCAAAGCGGCGACTATTGAAGAAAGAATTGATGAATTGAGAACCAAGTTAGCACAAGAGGATTTGTCGGATGATGCGTTAATGGAGATATTAGCTGAACAAATGGTTTACGAAAAACTGAAAATCATGTTTGCAGAAAAATTAGGAAGAACTATCTTGCGGTAACTATGTTAAGTGAAACACTTTTTAATCTTGGGCCTTACAAAGTCTGTCTCTGGAATATTATCGTTCTTGGAATAATTTTCTTTGTTTCTGCTTTATTGCGTCGTGTTATTCATCGTGCGTTGAAGCAATACCTACACAATGCCAATATTCGAATGGAAGGCAGAAGGATAACCTGGCTTCGTTTGATGAGTCAAAGCGTGTATATTTTAGCCATTTACATTGCCATATTGAGCTTTAACATCAACAACGATCAGGTAACGCTCGGAGATTTTCTCAATTTCAACCTCATCGAATCGAAAAAATTCACCTTAAGCTTTTACCACATATTTGTACTTGTTACCATCTACTTCGGTACACGGATGCTGTTGAATATCATTAAACTTTACATCAGTAAAAAGTATAAAAATCAAGCCGAGTTCAATGCAGGAACAGAATTCGTTTACAATCAGATTGCAAAGTATATTGTTTATTTATTAGCCTTAATTACAGCATTAAAGGCACTCGAAATAGATGTCACACTTTTACTTACAGGTT
>CANHQC010000108.1 GCA_947462695.1 Flavobacteriales bacterium
CGTACCTGTTGTCGATAATACACAGGAACTGAACGATCTTATTTCCAAGACAGAGAAGCCATTTAAAATTGGAATTCGAATTGCATCGGAAGAAGAACCAAAGTTTGAGTTCTATACTTCTCGTTTAGGCATTCGTTACCGTGAAATCGTACCGTTCTACAAAGCGATGCTCATGGATAATCCGCGTGTAGAGGTAAAAATGCTTCACTTCTTTATCAATACCGGAATTAACGATACGTCATATTACTGGAATGAGTTGACGAAATGTCTGCGCATATACAGTGACTTGAAAAAAGTGTGTCCCTCTCTCGATTCGTTGAATATCGGAGGTGGATTCCCAATTAAAAAATCATTGGCATTTGATTTTGATTACGCCTATATGGTTCGTGAGATTTTGACTCAAGTGCAACGCGTTTGTAACGAAAACAATATTCCTGAACCTAATATCTTTACTGAGTTCGGATCGTTTACGGTTGGAGAAAGCGGTGGTGCTATTTTCAGCGTACTTCATCAAAAGCAACAGAACGACCGTGAGAAATGGAACATGATCGATTCTTCGTTCATGACAAACTTACCGGATACGTGGGCAATCAACCAACGCTTTATCATGTTGCCTGTGAATAGGTGGAACGACGATTATGAGCGGGTTTTGTTGGGTGGATTGACATGTGACAGCGATGATTATTACAATTCTGAGCAACATTCAAATGCCATTTACTTACCCAAATTTGATCGAAACAATCCACTTTATTTAGGGTTTTTCAATACTGGGGCATACCAAGAAACGATTGGAGGTTTTGGAGGTTTAAAGCACTGCTTAATTCCCGAACCAAAGCATATTCTCATTCAGCGTGATGAAAATGGAAAACTCCAAACTCAATTGTTTAGTGAAGAACAAACGGCTGCCGATTATCTCCGTATTTTGGGTTATTAAGTCGTTGTTAAAAAGCCACAAAAAAAAACGATAAATTACGTTGAATAGAAGTCTTAAAATGGCTAATTTCGCGACCTACTAACAAAACTGCCTCAACCGGTAATATGAAAATAGATAAGATTATACTTCGTAAAAATGGTGCCTTTTCAACCTTACTCACTTCTTGGGCGAGCGAAAAGAACTTTCAGGTGGAGGATTTAACAGATGACAATGAAAATCCTTCTGAAGGGATAGACGGATTAGTTATCTTCAATATCAATCAGGAAATCGACAGAGAGGTTGCTGAAATCAGATTAGCTTTTGATGGAAAACAAAAACCTGTTCACAACATTGATATCAATGGAACGCTGATGGTCGGTGTGTCAAATCTGGATTTATGGATCGAGCGAAACCGATGCAAGAAAATCCTTATTGTGGGCAGCGACTCGCTGGTAACCAATCCGAATTTGGAACGTTACCTGAATAGCATGGGATAAACGAAGCGTTTCGCTTGCGTTCTCAACACAATTTTATGCGTATCTTGCCGTTGATTTAGATCGATTATGAAAGTCCTCGCTACCATATGTGTGCTTGTTGCGTTTACTTCTGTTGGACAATACGCCAATTTTAAATCACGCTCCGAAATAGGAGTAATGGTTGGAGGTTCTAACTATATCGGTGACCTTAATCCATTTAAACCGTATTATAACGTTCAGCCGGCAGCAGGTTTGGTGTACCGTTACACCATCCATTCACGACTCAGTTTTCGTGCGAATGCTTCTGCAGGTTGGGTAGGCGCGAACGATGCTGATGCTGAAAACACACTTCTTGTCAATCGAAACCTTAGTTTTCGTTCCTACATAATGGAAGTTGGTGCCGGTGTTGAATTAAATTACTTTCCTTTTCAGCTCGGACATCCACGGTACAAAGGAACAGCTTATCTTCTAGCCGAATTGGCTGTCTTTCGAATGAATCCTCAAGCCAACGTGAACGGTGAATGGTTTGATTTACAATCTCTCGGAACGGAAGGACAAGGAAGTGAGCTAAACTCAAAAGCGCCTTACAGTCTAACCCAATTGTCTATTCCTCTTGGTATAGGCTGTAAACTATCACTAGGCAGAAAAGCTTCATTATCGTTGGAATACGGGATTCGTAAAACGTTTACCGATTATATTGATGACGTGGGAAGCGATTCGTATGTTGATCCTGTCACATTAGATGAAGCAAATGGTCCATTGGCAGCCTATTTGTCGAACCGCAGTTTAGATGGTTCACGTTACGGTAAACGAGGCACATCAGCGACGAAAGATTGGTATTCTTTTTTCGGAATGATGCTCGCATTTCGAATCGGTTCACCTAATAAGTGTTATTATTAAGTACATTGATCTCCAGCGGAGTATGCTGGGATTATCTTTACGCAAATAAAAAAAAGCTGTCTTATGGACAGCTTTTTTTATTATGTGATATCAATCTTAATGTTGGTGACCGTCTCCTTCATGGTGTTCATGCGCCGCTCCCGGAGCTTCAATGTTGACCATTTCAAGATCAAATACCAAATCTGAGTATGGCGGAATAGCTCCCGGACGTCCAGCTTTACCGTATGCTTGGAAGTAAGGGATGATAATTTTCGCTTTCCCACCTTTAGCTAACATGGCAATTCCTTCCTCAAATCCTGGGATCATTTTTTGAACTTTATAGCTGAACTGCATTGGTTGACCGCGATCGTATGAAGCATCGAATTGTTTACCATCTGCTCTGAACGTTCCACGGTAATGAACCGTTAACTTATCGTTGTCTTTTGGTTTTGCTCCTGTTCCTTCATTTTCAATGATGTAAACCAGTCCTGATGCTGTCATTTTTGCTTTCGGATAGGTCTTTTTCACTTCATTTAGCATATACTGCACGTAATCTTTGTCGCTCATCGCATCGATTTTAGCGTATTCAGCTTTCTTACGATCTTCTTCCGCTTTGAATGCACCGTAGATTTTCATGAATTCATCAGTTGCATTGAATGCTTGCGCCTCAGCTCCAACGCGAATGATTTTCAATTGCTTCAATTCATCGTTCATTTCAACAGCATCAACGACGTTTTGTCCACTAATGACATGACCAAAAACAGTGTGTTTTCCATCTAACCACGGTGTTTCTTTGTGGGTAATGAAAAACTGACTTCCATTCGTGTTCGCTCCTGAATTAGCCATGGAAAGAATTCCTGGTCCAGTGTGTTTTAAATCTGGGTGAATTTCATCTTGAAATTTATAACCTGGATCACCTGTTCCAGTTCCAAGCGGACATCCTCCTTGAATCATGAAATCTTTAATGACCCGGTGGAATTTTAACCCGTCGTAGTATGGTTTAGAGAAAGTTTTATCCGGATGGTTAAATTTCCCCTCGGCTAATCCGACGAAATTAGCAACCGTCATTGGCGTTTTTTGGTATTCAAGTTGGCAAAGTATTACCCCTTTTGATGTAGTGAATTCTGCATAGATTCCCGGTTGCAGATCTCCTTGAGCATTTAGCATTGACGTCATCAATGTAAATCCAAGTGTTAGGAATGCAAGTTGTTTTCTCATTCTGTTTCGCATTAGTTAATTATTAATTACGTTTATCTTGTCCCCACAACATTTTATTTCGAATGGTATCCAGGAAGTTATTGTCCTCAAATTTAATCACATTGATCATGAATTCTGCCTTTGTGATAATGACTTTCTCTCCCTGACGGATATTTTTCGAATTGCCATCCAAGCTGATGAGGTATTTCCGTTCACGTCCTTCGATACTTAGTTCGATTGGCATGTGATCAGGAACAACTACCGGTCTGACATTCAGGTTGTGTGGTGCAATGGGTGTTAAAATATGCACTTGACATCCCGGAGTGATGATCGGTCCTCCACAGCTTAGGTTGTATGCAGTCGAGCCGGTTGGTGTTGCAACAATTAGGCCATCCGCCCAATAAGAGTTCAAATACTTATTATCAAGGGAGGCATGCACAGTAATCATGGATGCTGTGTCCTTTTTTTGAAGCGTAACTTCGTTCAGTGCAATGTTATCTATTCCGAACAATTCTTCATCTGTATGTACACGCAGTAAAGAGCGTTTTTGGTATTCAAACTGCTTTTGTTTAATCTGGTTAAGCGTACTTTCAAGTTGCTCTTGGGAAACATTCGAAAGGAATCCAAGTCGGCCGGTATTTACACCTAAAATTGGTACTCCCGAGTTTCGAATATATCCAACGGTCTGAATGAACGTTCCATCACCTCCTACGCTAATGGTCAGATCAATTCCACCATGAAAGTCGGCATGACTGCTAAACTCATCTGTCTTTTCATCAATACCAAGCTTTTGAATTAATTGTTCTTTTAATTCTCTTTCGAGAATGACATTCCATCCCAATTGATCCAACTTTTCAATAAGGTCTTTACATACGGCAACCGTTTGTCTATTGGCTTTTCGGGCGTTTATGGCGATGTTCATGCTAAAATTTTAAGAAATTCATCAGCTCATCGTAACGTCGTTGAATATCGTCATCGGAATCACTTTTTTGGTAAGAGGCCTTGATGACATAATCGTATCGTTCGAATGTCCGAATGATTCTACTCAATTCCATCTCATTGATTTTAAGGGTTACCTCAATCTTCGTTGAATCTGGACTTGACATAATATATGAGCTCAAAATACGCGCGTTGTTGCTTTCTACAATTTGAGCAATTTGAGCCATGGAATAATCATTTGAATTGATTTCCAGAACAATTATCCCACCTCTTTCGCGAATGCTTCCTGTTTGAGCAAGAATGGTTAGTAACTGGTAGACAGATGTGCAACCGATATACTGTTCCTGATCATCCAAAATTGGCATAATACTGACGTGATGTTCAGCCATACGCGAAAGCACTTCATAGATGTGTGCATGTTCATTAACGTATGGTCTTGGTAAATGATCAAAAAGAACATCTAATTTTTCAACGAGATCTAATTTATCAAGTATATCAGACTCAGATAACACACCAACAAAATTTCCGTTTTTGAGAACAGGTAAATGAGAGACTTTGAATTCCTCCATCCACCTCAATGCTTTTTCACCACTGTCTAAATGGGTTAGGGGAGGTATTTCTTCTGTTATGAGGTCTCTTGCTTTCATTTCGTTGGCCAAAGTAGTAAAATCCTTGCGAACTTCGTACCTTCGCTTTGTCAAAATTTATACCAATCATGACCCGATTAAGTGTTAATATCAATAAGGTGGCTACTCTGCGAAATGCGCGAGGAGGGACGGTCCCAAATGTTGTTCAATTTGCCATTGATTGTGAGCGCTTCGGAGCAGAAGGTATAACTGTTCATCCACGTCCGGATGAGCGGCACATTACCACAAAAGATGTGTTTGAACTGAAAGAGGTGGTGAAAACGGAATTTAACATTGAGGGGTATCCTGATGATCGCTTCATGAAAATGATGGAGGAAATTCGCCCAGATCAAGTAACACTAGTTCCTGATCCGCCAGGTGTATTGACGTCAAATGCCGGCTGGGATACCCGAGAACACGCATCATTTCTACGTGAAATACTTGACCAATTAAAGTCACTAGGTTTGAGAACATCATTGTTTTGCGAACCTGATTTAGATCGAATTGAAGGTGCGAAAGTCATTGGAGCAGATCGAATTGAGCTGTATACTGGTCCATATGCCGAGTACTATCCTTTAGATAAAGAAAATGCGGTCAAACCTTATGTTCAGGCAGCCCAATTTGCCATGGAATGTGGCTTAGGGATAAATGCCGGTCATGATTTAAGCTTGGATAACTTAGCCTACTTTAAACAATCGCTTCCTCAGTTGGATGAAGTTTCTATTGGACATGCATTGATATCAGATGCCCTTTACCTTGGACTGGAAAACACCATTCAACGCTACACGCATTTATTGGCGTGAAGCGGATGAGTTCAAATGAACGGTAGTTTGAGGGTATGGTATGGTAATCGAATACTCTTTAAACAAGCGGTTGATTTCCATACGGATTTCAGAACGGTAGTTGTTTATGTCCCAACTTTGATCGGCCCAAAAAATGAGTTCCATTTCTAAACCGCTTGAACCAAAGTTTGCTAACCTCACGATCACTTCTTTTGTTTTTTTGACTTTTGGATGAGCAAGGGCTGCTTGTTTCAACAACCGAGTGACTAGTTCGGTATCCGCCTTGTATTCTACGCATAATTGAATGGTGAATCGGGTTAGTTCAGAACCATGGCTCCAATTTTCAACGAATTCTTGTGTTAATTTCGCATTAGGTATAATGAGCACGTTGCCTTCCCTTGTTTCAATTTGGGTGGTTCGTACATTTATCTTTAAAATCTTGGCTACGATTGCCTGGGTTTTACCACCATTTGAAATTTCAACAATATCTCCAACCCTTACATTACCTTCTACCAACAATACAATTCCGGAGAACATATCTTTAAACACATCTTGTAATCCAAGACCAATTCCGACTAATAATGCAGCGGAACCTGTAAGTAAAAGTGTGACATCTATTTCGAGTGCCTTTAATGCTGTAATTAAGGCTAATAAATAAACAATATACTTTGCAATCTGATTGTAAACGAATTCTGTTCCTGCATTGAACTCAGCTTGATTTTTATATTTTTTACTGATGTAAAGTTTAATGATATTCAACAGCATCCGTGTGCCAAAGTAGATCGTAACAAGCACAAATATGTGGTAAAAGCTTAAGGTGAATTTTTTCGATTCGATGAGGTTGAAATTGAGAAAATCTCCGAGCGTTACCTGATCGTTATTGATGTTAAAGCTCAATATGGCAATGTAAATGGCTAAAATATACACGCTTTGACTCATCAAACGAAGCCAGGTTATCCTTCGGCCTTCCATTCGAATATTGGCATTGTGCAGGTATTGCTTCAACGCACGATGAATAACACGACGCAATAAAGCAGAAACAAAGAAAATTATTCCAAGAACGATAATATTCCAGAGACAGACTTTGTAAGGCCCAAGATTAAAAAGTGTTTCACTTAAC
>CANHQC010000109.1 GCA_947462695.1 Flavobacteriales bacterium
CCTTCAAACTCCAATTTTATACGCGATGCATTGTATTCGCCCGGACCAGCATCAAAAGCACTTTCAGCATTGTACAATACAGCAAATCCGTTGTCTGTCCCAATCCATATTTCGTTGTCAAAATCAACGGCAACAGCAGTAACAGTGTTGGAAGGAAGGGCTCCAGAGAAATCGCCAGAGTTTAATTGAACGTATTTGTCGTCAGATGGATCAGCAAGCGTTCCTCCATCGTTGTAACCATACAATCCGGCACCTTCAATTGAAAACCACTTGTTGCTGGTGTAATCAATCGTCAATTTTCGGGTAAATTTATTCCGTGCAGCTGAACCACAATCAAACGAATACCAATTTCCATCAGCTGAATAGGCTTTTAGTGGTTCATCCGCAAAACCATTTAGCGCCCATAAATTACCATCTTCATCGTATTGAATGGAACTCACGAGCGACCAACCACTCGTTGCATCCGTATATTCCAGTGTGCTATTCAAAGGGGTGAATGTATCGGTAACTTGGGTGCCATTACTTGAGATGGACACAGGAATTTCAGAATAGGTGGAAACAGCAAATCCATTTTCATTTGATGGATCATTACTCACGGAAAGGAAGTCCCATACAGGCTGAGAATTCCACAAATTCATATTGTCTCGATCAAACAAGTTCCATTTTTCATCCTCAAAAGCATACACGCCTGATCCGCTGAAATTATTCGCTATGGAGGAAAGTCCACCACCGGCCACTAACAACCTGCCTGAAGCGTAATCCATACTGTAAAATTCATTCTTTGGAGGACCTTCAAAGGGAACTGTTTTCAAGGTGAAAAAACTGACGACTTCAAGTAACCCTTGTGTTTCATCGGCTATCCATGTCGAGCCATTCCAATTCACAGAATTAAGTGGCTTAAACCAACTACCTAAATTAAATGCGTATATCGACGTGAAAATGGAGTTATCCGAGTTGTAAGTTAGGATGGAGCCTTCGGTATTTATTACCAGTCGGCCATTATCTTCGGCAATTGATCGAATTTCGAGATCATTAACATCCGACACAATTAGCTTACCGGTATTTGTCACCTGAAAAACTGTGTCTTTGCCATAGTCATCATGCTCGAATTGGATGTAAAACCGGTTATCGATAAATTCAATATCTGAGTACGAATGGGCCGCTAATTCATCAAAACGTTCGTCCACTTCCCATGATGAAGGGTCTGCTAGCGCAACATTACTCAGTTTTCCTTTTAATACTTGGTTCGATGTAAGTGCGAAAATGGAATCGTTTTGAAATTCAACGTCCAAAATTGCGGCATTGTTCAATGTTGGGTAGTACGTATCGGTCACTTCATCTTTCAGTGGATCAATCTTGACAATGCCAAAACCGGTAGCTACAAAAATAAAATTGCCATGCGCTACAATTCGGTTGATTCGTTTGCTCCCTTGCAATTGAGCGAGTCGAATGGCGGGAATGTTTGTAATGCGGTTATTGTATAATTTATCAATATTTCCATTATCGTAACCTACGAACAGCATTGATTTCGATGCGTTTTGACCTAAGCATGTTGGAAAAATATCTGAAAGACCGTTAACCTTTGTCCAGACACTTGTCTCGCCGGCTTCCGGATCGTATTCTAGCAACCCATTTCCAAAAGCAGTATAAATCATGTTGTTATGAACCGCCACATCAACGGCCTTTTTATTGACGACATGTTGCCTCCATTGACCGGTTCCAATTTGGGCGCTGTTTAAAAAGGAAATAAAAAGAAATAGAACTAATACAACTTTCATGATAAAACAATTGAGCAAGATAACGCCTTGTACGTTAATTTATTGAATTGGTGTTATGACTCCAGACAAAAATACGATTTCAAGCTTAGAATAACCTCATGATTGAAGCACAGAAATCAATCGCACAATTCATAATCGAAAAGGTTGCTGAATAGCTCAGAAGACATTACCTTTGTCGGACCCTTTAAAGGGTAAATGGCTCCGTGGCGCAACTGTATAGCGCACTGGATTTCGGCTCCAGCGGTTGCAGGTTAGAATCCTGCCGGGGTCACTCTGATGAAAGCACTGTCTGAAAGACGGTGCTTTTTTCATTTGATCCTGAATCTGAGCTTGCTCAAGGGAAGGGTAAACTGAAAAAAGCAGCATTTTTGCGTAGCAAAAAAGTACTTTCATCCACTGCACGTCTGTCCCAAAGGATCATGAAATCATCCTGCCGGGGTCACAAAACAGAGTGAGAGCGGAGAGCGAGAGTGATTCACTCCACTCTGTTTTCCTTCACATTTTACCCTGAGTTTACCGAAGGGTCCCACTCATTCTCGCTTTTTATCTGGAATTTTGAATAACTCATTCGATTCTAATATTTCGTTCAAATCGTTATTAAAGTTCGATTTCTGGATCTCTGTGATCACTCTGAAAAAAGCAGCATTTTTGCGTAGCAAAAAAGTGCTTTCATCCACTGCACGTATATCCAAAGGGATCATGAAATATTTGAAAGATCAGGTTTTAGATGGTATCTCTGCACAAATCTCAAGGGAATTGTTAATTTTAGCCTGATGACAAGAGTAATCAGTATCCTTGGTTTGTCCCTGCTCCTGCTTTCTGCTTCTGCTTTTTCGCAATGTCCGATAGGTCAATGGCCCGTACAGATCGATATCATTCCAGACTCATACCCGAATGAAACAACCTGGAACTTATTCAGTGATGGAATCGAGGTTTCTAGCGGGAACTATTTGGGTGATGTCGTGTGTGTAGATACTTCTGCATGCATCAGATTCGATATTCATGACAGCTACGGGGATGGGATTTGTTGCAGCTACGGGAATGGCGCTTATGTAATTTCCCTGGATGGAACAGAAGTGGCAAGCGGTGGGGAATTCACCTACCTCGCATCCCATTCCTTCAATTGTGACCCGGGCACTATTTGTGAAGATCCGCTTCCCACGGCACTAGGTATTACCTCCGCTCCTCAGGAAAATGTGTTCTATGCATTCACCCCGGACCAGACAGGCATGTATTCAATAAGTACCTGTAATGCAACTGGTTGTGACACGAAGCTGTGGGTATACAACAACTGTGCAAACGTGGATTACAATGGATCAGGTACAGGTGCCTTGTATTTTAATGACGATAATGCGCTTTGTGGACTGCAGGCAGATATTGATGCCCTCTTCGCCGCGGGAACAACCTACGTGATCAAGATCGGCCTCAAAGAAAATACGACGTGTGCCTCAGAAATTCCTTTTACGATCTCCTACGATGGTGCGCTGAGCAGTGTGATTCCGATTGTAAAGCTAACTACCATCAGTGATCCGATCAATAATGACGTAAAGGTGCCTGTTCACATGGAGATTATTGACAACGGCCCTGGTCAGCTGAATTTTGCCGATCAGTCGATCCTGGCTTACGAAGGAAATATCATGGCGGAATGGCAAGGATTCACCGGACCGTTATACCCCAAGAAGAACTACGATTTTGACCTGATCGACAATCTTGGGAATGACATGGATACCTCACTTTTGGGCTTACCCGCAGAAAACGATTGGATCTTCAAGGCTGAATACCTCGACAACAGCTTGTTGAACAATACAATTGCTTACGAATTCGCCCGAAGGATGGGGAGATATGCCCCAAGGACACGGCACTGTGAGGTCTTTCTGGATGGGAATTATATAGGGATTTACACGCTGACTGAAAAAGTAAAACGCGATAAGAACCGGGTAGATATTGCCAAGCTAACAACCGCTGATACGGTTGGTAGTGACCTCACAGGGGGCTATATCATTGAAATGAACATCAACGGCGATCCCGGATCATGGAATTCAAACTATCAGCCGATCAATAATGCAACCTGTAATCTTCCGGTTGAGTTCAAATACGTCTATCCAAAGGCTGATTCGATCCTTCCGATTCAGGGGAACTACATCAAAACATACGTCGACTCGTTTGAGACTGCACTCAATTCTCCAGCTTTCATGGATACGGCTACCAGCTACCGTAAATGGATCGATGTGGGCACCTTCATTGACTTTCTGATCGTCAATGAATTTACAATGAACTACGACAGCTATGGCCGCAGCACATACATGTACAAAGAAAAGGACACGGATGGTGGCAAGCTGTGCATTGGTCCGCCGTGGGATTATGACCGAGCTTTGGCAAATGACCCTAATTCCGGATGGGTATGGGAAAATACACATCTCGGATGGCCATTCCCGTTTTGGTGGTCCAGAATGTACTCCGACAGTAACTACAGGCACGAGCTGGCCTGTCGATGGTTCAGCTTGAGACAAGACGCTTTCAGAACCGAAGTGTTCATGGCCTTTATTGACAGTATTGCTGCACCCCTGTTTCAAGGTCCTGCCAGCCGCAATTTTTCCGTCTGGCAGACACTGGGTTCAGAGACTTACGCAGGAAAGATCCTGAGCTTAAAAACGCTATTGACCAACAGACTGAACTGGATTGATAACACCCTGCTACCGTTTGGTGCTGTGATCCCTCAACTGCTTATTCCTGCGGATACTCTGGTTTGTGCGGGAACAATGTATACTGCGCCCTACAATCCTGACTATGCTTATAATTGGAAACCAGGACCGGAAACACCGGAGATCTATCTCGATAGCGCAGGACTTTATCTTCTGGAACTGACAGATGCCTTTGGATGCTATAACCATCTTCCTATGCAGGTGGATATAGCTGCTCCCGATGCAACGATCGTGCAGGTGTTACATGTCCCGGGGGATGTGAACTATTCATTTACAGGAGTAAACGGCCCCAATGGTCAATACCAGTGGGATTTCGGTGATAATACCGGACTTCAGTACGGGGAAGTGGCAACGCATGTCTTTGCCGCGGAAGGATATTATACCATCACCCTTACTGTTACGGATTCAATGGGCTGCACAGGAACAAGTACCAAAAAAGTACTGATTACCGACTGGGAACTGCAGGTGGGAATTCTCCCGAATCCAACGGAGGGAAACCCGCTCATTATCCACAATCTTCCGGGAGATAAAGATTTCACATTTACCCTGTACGATGCAACCGGAAGAAAACTTTCACAACTTGCACAGCCTGCATCACCTTTTGTATTAAATACCAATGGCCTGGCAATTGGCAACTACTGGTTGTACTGTGAATTCGAAGGAACCCGCATCTCAAAAAGAATGATCAAGCTTTAGTTCAACCGGGAATAAAGAGTTCACTCTGAAAAAAAGCAGCATTTTTGCCTAGTAAAAAAGTGCTTTCGTCCACTGCACGTGTGTCCCAAAGGATCTTGAAATCATCCGGCAGAACCCAAAAAAACGACTAACTGAAAGAGCAGTTTTTTTCCTTTAAAATAAATGCAAGGCAATCAATAATCTCTCCTTAGCTTTGCAGAAATATATTTCTATGACATTTCGCGAGTTAAATTTGAAGAAACCGCTTTGGAAAGCATTGGATGATTTAGGTTATCATACACCAACAACCATTCAAGCTGTAGGTTTCAACGTGATGATGTCCGGAAAAGATACCATTGGAATTGCACAAACTGGAACGGGTAAAACATTTGCTTATTTGCTACCGTGTTTGTGTATGTGGCAATTTTCGAAAGAACCTCATCCACAAATTTTGATCATTGTACCTACACGAGAATTGGTCGCACAGGTCGTGAGTGAAGTGGAGAAATTATCGACGTACATGAACGTGGCAGTCGGTGGCGTGTATGGTGGCGCCAACATGAATACGCAAGCAAGTATGGTGTTGCAAGGGTTAGATATCCTTGTTGGAACACCTGGACGCATACGCGACCTAGCAGCAAGTGGTTCGTTGCAATTGAAACACATCAAAAAAGTGGTCATTGACGAGGTGGATGAAACCCTTAGTCTAGGATTTAGACCGCAACTCTTACAGATATTCGATTTTTTACCTGCCAAAAGACAGCACATGGTTTTTTCGGCGACTTTATCGGAAGAAGTATCGTTGTTTTTAGATGACTATTTGATAACTCCTGTCCGTGTTGAAGCCGCGCGCGCTGGTCTGCCGATTGATAAAATTGATCAAACGGGTTACCGCGTGCCGAATTTCCTTTCCAAAGTTGTCCTATTGCGTCACCTTATTCAACAGACAGAAGCGAACTCAAAAATTTTAGTCTTTGTTTCTTCACGATCGTTAGCCGATATGTTGTTTGAAGAAATGGAAGCGGGGTTAACGGATACTTTAGGTGTCATTCACTCCAACAAAGCACAGAATTTCCGCTTCGATACGGTGCAAAAATTTCAATCAGGTACCATTCGTGTATTGATTGCGACGGATCTAATTTCACGTGGCATCGATGTTACCGACGTTACGCATGTCATCAATTTTGATGTGCCAGAAATTCCTGAAAACTACATTCACCGGATCGGGCGAACTGGTCGAGCAGATAAAAACGGCAGCGCGATTACCTTTATAGCCGAAAAAGACGAAGAAGCACTGCGGTCCATTCAAGAACTCATGCAGCAGGACCTTTCATTCTCGAAAGTGCCGCAGGAAATCGCGTTTATTGATGAACTATTGGAATTCGAAAAGCCAAAAATTGTCATTCCCGGAAAAACCCTCAAATTACCTCAACGTGAGAATAGTGGCGATGCCTTTCATGATAAAAAAGCGAAAAACAAGAAGGTAAACGTGCGTTACAACCATAAAAAAGCCATGCAAGAAAAATATGGCAAGCCGAAGAAAAAAAGAAAAAAGTAAGCGTGGAAGTGCTGCTTAGCCAGACTGCTTTGAGAAGAATTCTTTGCAACTATTCTTGAACCGAACGATTTGTTTTTCTAAGAAACTCCAAGTACAATTCCTCCACTTTCGTTCGTGCCCATGGGGTTTTGCGTAAGAAAGTTAAACTTGACTTTATCGATGGATCGTGCGTGAAGCAATTGATGTTGATTCTATAAGACAAATGCTCCCAAC
>CANHQC010000110.1 GCA_947462695.1 Flavobacteriales bacterium
GAAACCTATCGTTCACCTGAACTGTTAAGTGATCGCGATCGAAACTTGACAACAGCTATTTATTTTATCCTTACCAGTGATAATGTTTCCAAATTTCACCGCATTGTAAGTGATGAACTTTGGTTTTTTCACGCTGGAAGTCCTATTACGATTCACCTACTCGACAAGGAATACGGTCACCGAGAAATCGCCTTAGGCAATGAATTTAATAAAGGTCAAGTACCACAGTTTTGTGTTCCTGGTGGGACAATCTTTGGATCAAGTGTTGACGTTTCTAGTGGTTATGCACTTGTTTCTTGCGTCGTGGCACCAGGCTTTGATTTTGCGGACTTCGAACTTTTTGATCGGGAAACATTATTAAAAGAATTTCCTTTATATCACTCCATTATCGAGCGATTGACTTAAGCAATTCGTTTTGTTCAATCAAGGTGACAAACAATGTTATTTTTCCATCATCCATTCGAGGCCATATCGGACGAATCACACCATTTACTGCAGCGATATTTAGGTAATCTCCGAAGAAAACGTCTTCTCGTGGTTTAAACGGTTTATCTGAAATTCGCACATCGGAAAAAGATTGTCCACCGTCGGTTGAAACAGAAAGAAACACATCCGTTGTTTCATCCGCATGATTTCTTCTGTCGTAATAAACGAAGTAAAGGTATCCAGTGGATTGATCGACGGCCATCCAAGTAAAGAACTGATGATGTTTGGAAATATCTTGATTAACACGTGTGGGATCAGACCATGATTTACCACCATCTTTTGATGCAGAAACCCAAACGTCAGTATCTGTCGTTCCGTTTCGTTGATCGCACCAATTCAAGTAAAGTGTACCGCGGTTTGGACCGTTGCTGTTGTCGCAAGTTAGGATTGGCAACCCGTTTGCGCGATTCATCCCCGGAATATCAAATACCCAGCCACCCGGATGCGGCATAATGAGCTGCTCTTTTGGCAACCAACTATTTCCACCATCAAACGAACATTGAAAAACCAATCCTCTTGGGCCTGTCCATGTCACGTAAATTTCACCATTTGGGCCGACAACTGGAACAGCGCCTTCCACTGTGTTATCACCATCCTCACAATCCCCTCCGTAAAAAGAAATACGTGTAGGTTCAGACCAATTTTTTCCTTGATTCGTAGACTTTGAAAACAAAATAACCGAAGAATCAGTAGCTAATTTTGAATCGTACTTATCAAACTGCGTCCAAGTTAAATACAAGGTATTGTTTTTAGGATCGACTGCAGCCCAATGCTTATCCTGCGCCTTAGTTCCGTTAGGCTTCGGAAAAGTACCTTCGTCAAACGGCTTATCTACTGCGGGGGCTGACTGACAAATGATTCGATCAATCCACGTTGCTTTCTTGTAATTGGATAAATGGAAATAATACACACGACCTTTGTAATCGAAAAGCATCACCGGATCGCCCCAAACACCATACGGACTTTTAAGCACCTTGGACTTCCAATTTTTACCGCCATCTGTGGAGTAATAATAATCGTTCAAAATGGCCCCGGCAGCCATAACCTTTGGATTGATTGGGTTAATCGCTATAGCTGGTTCACATTGTCCATAAAACTTGGACGCTATGCTTGGCGGAGGCAATTGAACGCAGGTAAATGGCGTTTGTGCGAATAAATTCGACACAGCAATCACCAAGGTTATAAACGACAAGCTTCTCATTTGGATGTAGTTCTTAACCAATAATTGACCTTACTATTCGGTTCTTTTGGCAACGACAGTTGAAACTGCATTTTGGCGTAATTCGTCATCGTAAATGCCAACTCGAATAATTTTTCATCCCTTGAAACTAAAAGCTTAAACGATTGTCCGGCAGCAAGTCCATTCAACCATTGTTCAACAGCCGATTGATCTACTCGGTAGCCATTATAGCCAATTATTTCATCGTTTGGACTTAATCCTCCATCTTCTGCTGCAGATCCTGCACGTATTCCTTTAACGATTACTTTTCCGCCCTCCTGTCGTAACGTCGCACCAAAACTTGGTCGTTCATTTTTTGAGGTAGACACACCTAATCCGAGCGTCATGAACGCCTGAGCTACTGGTGCAACTTCTGTCCCATCAACGTATTGTTCAAAGAAGGGATTCATTGATTTGCCCATGAAATTGGACAGTTCCTGTTTGAATTCTTCCGTTGTAAATCCGCGATTCAACTGCTTGTAGTATTTTGTATAAAGTACGCGAAGGAAATCATCCAGGGACTTCTTTCCATCGTATTTAGAAATTATATCAGCGTCTAAAATGGCCCCTAACATAGCTCCTCGTGAATAATAAGTCATGGTTGTATTTGAACTGTTTTCATTTGGCCGGTAGGCTTTAATCCAAGCATCAAAACTCGCGTGCGCAACAGGTTGTACCCGCGAACCAACAGAACCTTCCACGTAATTGATGGTGCTTTGAAGTTTGTCGAGGTACTCTTTTTCGGAGTAAATTCCAGCTCTTCTCAACAGCAATTCGTCGTAGTACGACGTAAATCCTTCCATCACCCATAGCAATGACGTGTAATTTTCTTTGTCGTAATCGAAAGGACCCAATTCAATTGGGCGAATGCGTTTTACGTTCCACAAATGAAAGTATTCGTGCGCAACCAGCGACAAAAACCCAAGGTAACCTGAACCAGTGTAATCCCAGCGACTCAAGCTTAGCACACACGAATTGGAATGCTCCAACCCACCGCCACCATCAACCACGTTATGAATAACGAAGGTGTAACGGTCATTTGGATTTTCGCCAATAACGGATGCCGTAGTTTCGACGATCTTTGCCATATCCGTCTTCAACTGATCGACAGAATGATTGCCTTCGCCATAAATAGCAACTGTATGCGGAATGCCGAGCGCGTTAAATGTAAATACCTCATGATTGCCAATTTCAATAGGACAATCGACTAACTCATCGTATGTTTCGTATTGGAAATTGAACTGGCCGTCAGCAGCAACGGACTCGCCTGCTTCGCGCAAGGAAGTGGTTACTTTTTTAAAACTGGCATGTGGTATGACGTTCAGTTTTCCGGGTTTGTTAATCAAGCCATCCACGAACATAAATACTCCCGAACCACTTACAAATCCGTGAGATGCATCAAGAAAACTGGTGCGAACGGATAATTCGAACGCGTACACTTCATAATCCACAATGATTCGCTTTGCCTTTCCTCGTTTGATTTTCCATGCATTTTTCGAAAGTTTAACAATTGGGAGTTTAGCCCCGTTTTCATCTGTCGCACTGACTTGATTGACATGTTTAGCGAACTCTCGAACCAGATACGAACCTGGAGCCCAAACCGGCATTTTTATAATCGGTTCAGCCATTTTCATATCTATCAATTCCATGGTAACCTGGAAATAGTGATTATGTGGCTTGTCCATGCGCAAGGAATAATTTACTTGCTGAGCTGTTGCTGTGATAGTAAGAAATAAAAAACTTAAAAGTAGACTTCGCATCGCTTCATTTTTTTCCAAAGATACCAATTGATCGGAAGAACACATTCGCAAAACTAAATTCGCAAAACTTTCGATGAAGATTCACGACATAAGCACTACATGAAACACATACTCTTTGAAAAAGATGCACTCACAATAAAGAATGGAGGTAATTAGAGGTGTTCTTCAACCCCTGTTTTCTGAGTATATTCAGCACACGGAATTCATCCATAGCTGGATTCGTTCGATTAAGAACCAATTGTCTAAATGCGAATATGGCTTCTGATGGATTAATATCTACTAAATCGGTTAAAAAATCATCTGCACTAATGGCTTTTAATCCGAATTTGGCAAGGTAGTGGTCTGGAAAATCTTTTAAATTGTTGGTGACGATAAGATTAGCATTCGTTTTTATTGCCGCTGCTAAAACATGCCGATCATTGGGATCTGGTAATTTTAAATGATCTATGAGTTCTTCATAATTGTTCACTAATGCATCCGGAAAAGCATCATTTGCGCGCTGTATCCGATTTGAAATTTCCATTTCTGCGATTCCCTTTCGGCGCATAACAGACTCCCATTCACGAAACACGTCCTTACTCCATTTAATGGTAAAGAGGTCGTAAAAAGCAAACCAAAATAATAAATCGCGAATTTCAATAGGATAAATAACATTGGTATCGATTACACACGTGAACCGAACACTATGAATCATACAATCCAGAATCTTCGTCTGATTTCATGAGTTGGCGAATCGCCTCTTGTTGTCTTTGTTTCATTTCCAATTTATAGCTCATTATATCTTCATACTTTACGCGTCTGTGCCTGCCAACTTTCATGAAAGGAATATCACCTTGCTCTAATAACTTGACCAAATGTGGCCGTGAGCAGCCTAAAAATTCAGCAGCAGCTTGAGTTGTCATTTCAGTCGCAACCGGAACTATGGAAATCGGATTCCCTTTGCTCATTGCGTCAAGAATTTGTGCAAACAACTTCAGTGCTTCTAGAGGAATTTTTATTTTTTCATTGGTTTCCTCAATTTCGATTTCCGGAGCCTCAGTTTTTAATTCTTTCAGGACCTCTGCAAGTGCATTGTAAGACACTAGTGCCGTTTTTTGCTCCTCTTTTGATGGTCGTTTTGCTTCTGATGTATTCATGATCAATTCATTTCGTTCACACAAATATATTCAAATTATTCGAAATATACGAAACAAACGAAAAATACGAAACAAAAGGAGCCTTGTTTAAACATTATAATAAGGTCAACTCACAAATCATTATAGAAAATTAAATCGAATGTGTTTATTGGCCGCACACTTCGTTCTTTTTTCAACGAACGACAGTAATCGCAAAGGATAAAAACAGATTATAAATGATAAAACGAAAATTTTCGGGAGGCAAATTGCCCTTCGAATAGGTGGGGATAGTATTTTTTCATTTCGGCATTCATGAGATCGATGGGAACGTCATCAAATTCACCATAAAAATGAAGGTATTCCATGAATCGTTTACCGTGTTCAAATTCTTGAAAAAGGGAATCATGTTCACCGTCCCAATTAAGGGGCTCAACACCTGACATCATACACACACGGTCATCAAAAGCAGGTGTACATTTGACCCAACGGTTGTTTAAATACAATTCGACATAGCCATGAAAAACAATTTCATCCCGTTTTAAATAACCAAGTAAACGCTCTACCCCAATGTGATTGGTCACAACGGCGTAACCAAGACGAGATGGAATGTTAAACTTCCGTGCTAAAGCAGCCAATAAAGTAGCCTTTTCGACACACCATGCACGTGATTTGGTTAAGACATGTGAAGCTTTTAGGCCATCATGACGCAAATCCAGGTGGTAAGGATCGTATAAAAATCCATTTCTTACAAGTTCATAAAGCTCAACAGCCAGATTCGTTGGTGGCAAAGATGCGTCAACACCCTTAACGAACTCGTTCATCGTGGGATGATTGAAATCTAAAAAGAATGTTTCCTTTAAGTAATTTTGCATCGTGCGAGTCTTCGTATTTTTGACTACAATGTTAGTCAAAAGCGAGTGAACGACAAAGCCTCAAAATCTGGTAATAAAAAAGGACAACTGTTTGTTGATTCTCCTCTGTTGGGAAAAGTGCAACCTGATGTTTTTACGCGGTTAATTTTTCAAGTTGCTATTATTGGCTACGTTTTACTATTTCTTTGGAGTTTAGTCAGTTGGTTTGCTTTTTCATTTGGATGGAAGGTCGAAGTTGATAAAGGCACTCAAATTATCCAATTGATTGAATCACGCGCTTCATATTATGGATTGACACGAGCTGAATTTCAGCAACACGTTACGCAGTTTCATATTTTAAGTATGGTTTCATGGCTCACAGCGCTACTTTCAGCGATTTTGCTTTACAGGAAAAAACCAATCTTTCTTAGCTTTATGTTAATAGGTCACGGTTTATACGTTACGTCACTTATGTATTTACTTGGATTTGATTTTTTTCTGCGTGATATCGGATGGTTTGAAAAGTTAACCGTCTTAGTCACTCATATCAGCGGTTGGATTTGCTGGGTTTTGCAGCGAAACGAACGACAGGGAAAATCTATCCTAGTAGATTACGAATCGATTGAAGAATAAATGGGATATGTTGTTGATCAGTGGAAAGAATGATTTTCGCCTTTTTGTAAAACGCATTGCGTTCTTGAATAGACTGTTGAACAAACTTCAATAAATCCACTTTTGAAAGGTTAGAAACGAGTGGCCGATGAAAACGATCAGCAGCTAATCGTTCGACAAGTACTTCCGGTTCATGATTGAGGTAAATTGTCAGACCATTACCATTCAAAAACTCCATGTTATTGTGGTAAACTGGCAACCCCCCACCTACTGCAATTACCATTGGATCATCAACGTTCAATGAACGAATAAGCTGCGCTTCTAATTTGCGAAAGGCATCTTCACCAATGGTTTCAAACAACTCACTAATCGATTTCCCTTGTTGTTCTTCAATAAGTTGATCCGAATCCACAAAAGGTATTTTAAGACTCTTGGCCAATTCTTTACCAATGGTTGATTTACCAGCTCCCATAAATCCGACAAGCACGACCCATTTCATTGAACAAAGAAACGAAGAAAACACTTGAAATACAGCTCAGTGTTCTGTGCATGACAAGAAAATTCAAAAAAATCACCTCATCGACTTGTCAAAATAAATTATCCCACTATCTTTGCACCCGCAATCACAACCGAGTGATGTAAATGATTCGGTAGCTCAGCTGGTAGAGCAATACACTTTTAATGTATGGGTCCTGGGTTCGAATCCCAGCCGAATCACTCTGATTAAAGCACTGTCCTAAGGACGGTGCTTTTATATTTCAACACGAATCTGAGCTCGCTCAAGTGAGTGATGAACTAAAAAAGTGCCGAATGAGTATCGCGAATCAGTGCTTTAATCCACTGCACGTCGA
>CANHQC010000111.1 GCA_947462695.1 Flavobacteriales bacterium
ACGTATGATGCGGTGTTGAGCGTTATTCCTGATGGAACAGGTATTTATGTTTACAAAAATACAGTTACAACAACAGGCGATATTTTTTATTCAAAATTGAATACTGTTGACAACGAATGGCTCGCTGCGGAAAGACTTTCAAAGCCAATTAATACAAGTTATTTCGAGAGTTCAATCAGCCAAACTGCTGAAGGAAACACTGTTTATTTTGTGAGCGAAAGACCAGAAGGATTGGGCCAAGGCGATATTTATGTTTCTTACAAAAAAGGAAATTCATGGAGCTCTCCAAAGAGTTTAGGCAATGTAATCAATACAGAAGACGATGAGAAATTTGTATTCATTCACCCAAATGGAAAGACACTTTATTTTGCAAGTAACGGACACGAATGTCTGGGTAGCTATGATATATTCAAAACAGAATTGGTAAACGGTCAATGGAGTATCCCAGTGAATTTGGGTTACCCGATTAACACCGTTAATGAGGAGTCCACTTTCTCATTGACTAGTGATAATAAGATTATGATGATTGCTGCTGAATATGCGGACAACTATGGTGAGCGTGATATTTACAAAGTAGACGTTTCAGGTTATGATTTGCTTTCTAAAGGATATGAGAACGGTACTTTCGGACAGATTCTCTGCACGGCCGTAAATAAAGATGGCAAGCCTGTAAAAGGAGTTAAAGTTGAAATTCTAAATGCTTCTGGCAAGGTAATGTTCGCAGAAGAAACAGATCGCAATGGACGAGTAAGAGCAAGTCTTCTAGGCAATCAAACCTACAAAGTTGTTTTCACCGACGGCGATGTTGTTCGCGAAAGAGAAGTAAACCTAAAGCTCAAAGCCGAAGGTGAGACGTTGGAGAAGGTGGAGGAGAAGTTTTGACGACTGGTAATAGGTTGTTGGTAGCAGGTAGTAGGTGATTGGTCACCTACCACCTACTACCTACTACCTACTGCTTACTGCTTACCGCTTACTGCCTACAACCTGCTACCTACTACCTGCTACCAAAAGAATGAACTACTACGAAATCCTTGGTGTTTCTCGCGATGCTACTCCTGCGGAGATTAAGCGGGCGTATCGTAGAAAGGCTTTGGAGTTTCATCCGGATAGGAGCACTGATCCGAATGCGCATGAAATGTTTATTCAGATCAATGAGGCGTATGATTTCTTAATCAATCAGGGGAATTATAGTGATCCTTACCAAGTGTCGCAAGATGATTGGGAGGCAAGTTTAAAAGTGGCTTCGCGCAATAGGGCGCAAGAGGAAGCTCGCATGCGTTATGAGGAATATAAGAATTCTGATTTTTATAAAGCTCAATTAGAAACAGCCCAATCTTTTGATTATGTATATCTCGCGATAAGCATTTTTATGCTAGTCCTTTTTCCGATTATAGCATTCTTACTATTTGATGGAGCAGGAATTGTAGTCGCATTTATTGCTAATTTATTTATGTCACCATTTACGTGGACATGGATCAAACGAATTCCAGAATATAGTCTTTCGGAGTTTGGAGAAGCCATTGGGAATATGGCAAAAAATCGAATGGTGCTTCGGGTTTTCTTTGGAGTAACCAATTTGATTTTGGCCTTCAATTTTACGTTTAAAACCTTGATCCCGCCTTATTTGATGGTGTTGATTTATGGAGTTCCAATGGTACTTGTGTATTTGTACACCTTGCTTCTTTCAGAAGATAGTAGAATGTTCAAGTATAGGTTTGTTGGATTAGCATTTATTCCATTTGTGCTAAATACTTTTTTTAGTATAAACTATATCTATGCAGAGGATAAAGTAAGCGACGCTGTTTTGCGTGCTCAACTAGCGAAGTATAGAACAGTCTATGGTTCCAATTCTTCTGAAACCATTTTTTACCGAAGTGAAATACGCGAGCACTATCCATTTGCCATGATTCATTTCAAAAGACCCGCTAGCTCAGGTGAGACAGGAGCCATTTATGTTACCTCTGAAGGCTGTTTTGGGATTGATGTTGTGAGCGATATTCAGTTTTATTGATGGGGGTATTTTTTCTTTTTTTAGGATGCGGATTGTGAGGGCCTACCTTCATTGGTTCTGATATTCGTTGCATCCGGAAGCCAGTTGGACACTCAACGCAAGTCAATCGATGGCTTTAAGTATATCGCTACCAAGTAAGTCGGCATGATTCAAAGCCCGTTAGATCAGTTGGATATTTAATTAAAACGTTTACTTTTAAGGCAGATAACCGCACCTCGGTGCGGAAATGAAATAGTTAGTGGCAAGGCTATGACGACCGTTCAACAAGACAACAACGAAAAATAATAATGGCAGACTTATACATATTTAACGACAAGATTGAAAGCGTTTTTCAATTACTTGGACAAAAAGAAAACGATATTTCGTATAGTGTTGGCTATGCTTTTTCAAATTGCCGACATTTTTTACAAAAGTTTTTACAACATCTCAAAATCGAAACACCTTTTGACCCTGACAAAATTAAAATCAGACTTCAAACTCACGAAAAAGAAAAGGGGTTTACGGACTTTGAAATAATTCAAGACAATGAATTTCATATAATAGTAGAAGCTAAACGCGGATGGACATTTCCTTCAAAAGCTCAGCTCGACAAATATGCAACAAGACCGACTTTTGTTTCTTCCACTGCAAAAGACAAAAGAATTGTTGTTTTTAACGAAAGTATTCCCGCATTTACCAAGACACATTTTGGCATTACGACAATCAGGACAATTCCTGTAGAAGTTATTTCTTGGAACGACATCCGAAAAATGGCATCATCTTCAAAAGCAATCGGACGTGACACAGAAAATAGACTTTTAAAAGAACTTAATATTTACCTTGACAAAATCAGCAGTATGCAAAAAATAGACAGTAATTGGGTTTACGTTGTTTCACTAGGAAGCGGCATACCAGACAAATGGAGTGTTTCGTGGCAAGACATTGTTAACAAGCATTCAAAGTATTTTCATCCAGTTGGCGGAAGCAAAGGTGGTTGGCCTGCCGAGCCACCAAACTATATTGCATTTCGTTATGGTGGTAAACTTCAAAGTATTCATCATATTGACAAATACGAAGTATTTACAGACCCTTCAATTCATTTCAAGACAATACCTAAAGGGACTTGGGACCCTCATTATTTATATGATTTAGGACCTGCAATAAGACCGAGCCACAAAGTAGAATCTGGAAAGAAAATAATTAGAAGTATGAGAGTTTGGGCAATGCTAGACCTTTTATTGACAAGTCAAACTATTCAAGATGCTAGGGACAAATCAGACGCAAGATAAAAGCCTAGCCACTAACACGGGTTTGGCAAAAGGGGCGGTTCAATGCTCCACAGACGCATTTGGGGCTAATCAAAGTTTGGTTCTCCGCATCAACATTTGTGGTGAAAATCGCCCCCTTCGCTAAGTCCGAAAACGTTAGGAGTAATTTATATAATAAACACATGAATATTTGGTCAAGCATATTAAGCTGGTTTAAAGAAAGGATTACAGAAAAATTGAAGACCACAAGCCTATCCAGAATCTCAACAATGATATAAAATCAAGCAGTATGAAAATAACCGAACTCACCAAGGCAATTAAAGCCAAAATAGAAACTTTTACTTACGAAGGCATTGATGAAGCAATTCAACTTGCTCAAGAACATGGTACAATTGCTTTTTTCGATAAGTTTTTAGGAGAACTTACACTACGATGCGAAAGATACAATTCGGATCACGTTTGCAGCGAGGCCAAATTTTTTAATCGCGGCATGCGGGTAAAAGCATCACACTTCACCTATCGAGCTTTGCTCGGTTTAGTAAACATCGCCTGTGAAGGAAGTAAGGCATATGAGTTTCGAAATAACATGAAAAAAATAGAACTGATAGGGCATATTTGGCAAGATGGAAGTACTTACGGGGGAAATATCGATCTCAAGTATATCGAAAATTTCAATTCACTCACCGATATTACTATTGAAGAAGCAGGATCTATAACAAATTTGGAATTGATCAACAGATTTATAAGCCTGAAACGTATTTCTATCTGTGGACCGCTTCGTTCAATGGGAATCATTCCTAACTCATTGACGGGTATTCCTTTAATTTCGAGCGAATTATCTTTACCTGTCATAAAATGGGAATGTGATACATTGGAGGAACTTTCATTAAGCTTCATCAAACAAGATATTGAAAATCTTGAGTTTTTAACAGGTGTAAAAACATTGAAAAAGTTGAATATCCATGAATGCAAATTGAATTCATTTTCAGGCATTCCGACTACCATTGAAAATTTCACTTTTAAAATTTCCAGCCTCCTTGAACCACCTAAAGATTCTCAATTCGACATACTACGAAACCTCAAAATAATTAAAACGTTAGAAATTGAATCAAATACCTCTAACTTTTCTTATCTATCCGACTTAACGGAAATGGAGCATTTAACAATTTCCAGCGAAGCGGAAGAATTGGTCATCCCTCATCTTGGAAACCAAAATAATTTAAAATATGTTTCACTTCCAAAAGCTGTAACTAACGTTGACTACCTTGAGCAGAATCATGAAATAGAAATGATGTCTATTTGCAATACAAATATTGAGAATATCAAAGGTTTAAAGAACTGTCAAAAAATAAAGGTTATCTATTTTATAGATTGCAAAAAACTAACGAGCATTTCCGGATTAGAAAATTGTAAAGAAATAGATATAACGATAAGAAACACCGCGATTGAAAATCTGGATGGTTTAAAAGGATGCTTTAGAATAAGCAAATATGGGACCCATGTAATAGAAAATTTTGAGGCACATGGTGGTTTTGCTTCGACATCTGTTCAAACCTATTCCGACGGCACTAACGACTTAGATTATGTCACTCGGGACAATACCTTATACATTTCATGTTGCGACAATCTCGTAGATATTTCCGGAATAAAAAATGCTACGAACCTTATGGGATTGTCAATTAAAAGTTGTAAAAATTTAAAAAGAATTGAAGGGATTGAGACTTTACAAAATTTGCATGACATCGATTTCAGTGATTGTTCAGAATTAGAAGACATTTCAATTATCAAGCACTTCTCAAAACTACATTCTTTAAATCTAAGCGGTTGCAAAAAATTAAAGATAAAACCTGACAAAATGATTTTAGAATCACAAGATGAGATTGTAGCTTATAAAAACAAATTATAGTGTCCGAGGGTTCAGCTATTTTTGATTTATAAAATAAGACTTTATCTTCACGAATTGGAATATTAATTTGAGAAGTTTCGCTTAATCCAATTGAAGTTACATTAAACAACAATGTAAGCTAAAGAATTTTTTTATCTTTTTTAAAAAAAAAAACATGTTATGATTGCAAGCCTTTAAAAGCGTATGTCAATATTACCTTGTAGCATTTGCAACACAAGGCAGCTCTGAGTTGGATGAAAAAATATAGCTTGCTATAGGCAACGGTGACGTCAAAAACAATTTATAGTTTTTTGAATGATGCCATATAATATATAAACAAATAAATATTAATCAGAATTTAAAAAAAATGATTTCTGAACTAGATAAATTACATTTTGCATCGACAAAAATAGGATATGGTAATCCAAAAGGAGATTATTGGTTCATTGGGCCCGAAGAAGGGGGCAGTATAGAAGGTAATAAAGATCGGATTCAGGTGTGGATTGAATTGGGTTCCAATGAACATTTTCATGACATGAAAGATTTTCATTTGTCTCTCTCAAAGCGAGAAGGATATGAAGAACTCCAAAGATTTTTTTCTGCCAAGGTGAAATTGCAATCGACATGGAATGGAATAATGAAGATATTATTTCCCTTGCTATCGGAAAAGGATAAAACATTGGAGAAAAGACGAAATTACCAGAAAGATTTTTTGGGTAGAAAGAATGGTGTTTCTGTTATTGCTGAGCTTTTCCCTTTTTCAAGTAAGTCTTTAGCAGATAAAAAAAGTAAAGATTTTTTGACTAAATCAAAAGAGCAGTATTGGAATGATTACGGCCATCTTCGTGAGTCGTTATTATGTGATCAAATACTGAAATATAGGCCTAAAGTTGTTTGTTTTTACTCAACCTCATTTAATGAAAATTGGCAGCGAATTATAGAAAAATTAAATCCTAGTTTTCAGAATTTTGAATCTATTGGTGATTTACCTATGAAGTATTTTAAAAACAATGAAACAGTTTTTATAATTATTCCACACCCAATTGCAAGAAGCATGAATCGTAAACATGAACAAATAGGTCTTGCTATCAAAGAGTTAATTGAATAAATCAGCTGCTAACAGCGCATAACCGCCATTAAAACAGGCGGCTATGGCCAAAGCATTATGGTAAGTTAAATAAAAATAATAACTAATACGTTCTGCGGTGGCCCATGGGCATACACGCAAACATTGTCATTAATTGTAGAAAGATGCAGCCGCAAGGCCGGAAGGTTGCCTTCTTTTCTGCTTGCATTGGCTATCAATAAAACTATCTCAATCTAACCGTTCTGCTGCTAATTGTTTCGCCTGATAAATTTCGGATTTCCATGCTTAAGCTGATGTCATGTGGATTTTTTCCTGGGAATAGCTCGTTCCATCTTTTAGTGTAGAGAATCTTGCCACCAAATTCTACAGTCAAGAAATTAGCAACTTCTTCTTTTAATACGTTGCCATTTTGATCCAAGAATTTCAAGTATAAATCAACCATGGTGGTGTCTTGATTTACATCGTCGATATAGTAGACATTTAAGAATTGATTCTCTACAACTGGCGATAGAAGCTGCGGTGCATAAACGTAGTAGAGAGAGTCGAACAAAGGCTTGGGTCTCATCTTATAATCGATAGCACTCCAACTAAAGCTTGGCCAAACATCATTCAATTGCCAGAATAATGTTCCCATGCAGTAAGGCATATTGCGACGATGGGCT
>CANHQC010000112.1 GCA_947462695.1 Flavobacteriales bacterium
CAAGGAATTTTTGGAGTGAAAGGACTTTTTGGGAGTGATTATTCGTACCAAAAAATTGAATTCCAAATGGAACACAAACGTCCAATTGGATATTTAGGAAGCATTCGATATGGATTTTCGGCAGGATATGTGTTTGGCACGGCAGCTTACCCGTTTCTTAAAGTTCATGAAGGGAATCAATCCTATTGGCTCTTACAAAATGCGTTTAACAAATTGAACTTCTTTGAATTTGTTTCTGACAAATACGTCGGCGCTTTCATTGAAAATCACTGGCAAGGTATTCTGTTTGATCGCATTCCTTTGATAAACAAATTAAAATGGAGATTAGTTACCACGGGAAGAATAACCTACGGTTCGATTTCAGACCGACACACACGTGAAATGTTGCTTCCGGCAGACACTAAATCGTTTGGCTCAATTCCTTATGCGGAGGCCTCTGTCGGAATAGAAAATATTTTTAAAGTTGCTCGCGTAGATCTCGTTTGGCGCATCACTCACCTTGATCCCGGGGTACATCCATTGGGAATTCGTGCGCGATGGTCATTTAATTTATAACTTTGAGACGATGAAATTGCATACCGAGCATATTAAAAAGGCGTATAAAGGTCGTGAAGTGGTGAAAGGTGTGACCATTGAAGTAAATCAAGGCGAGATTGTCGGTTTACTCGGTCCAAATGGTGCTGGAAAGACAACCTCTTTTTATATGATTGTAGGCTTAGTCAAACCGGACGACGGGAGTGTTTTTCTGGATGATAAAGACATCACGCATTATCCAATGTACAAGCGTTCGCAACTTGGAATTGGTTATTTACCCCAGGAAGTTTCAGTTTTTCGAAAACTAAGTGTGGAAGACAACATTATGGCAATTCTGGAAATGACGGATATGTCGAAAGCTGATCGAGAAGCTAAACTTGAACAACTATTGGCAGAATTCAGCCTTACGCATGTGCGAAAAAATCTTGGCAATAGACTTTCAGGTGGCGAGAAGCGTAGAACAGAAATTGCCCGTGCCTTGGCAACAAATCCAAAGTTTGTTTTATTGGATGAGCCCTTCGCAGGAGTAGATCCGATCGCTGTAGAAGATATTCAAAGCATTGTAGCGGACTTAAGAAAAAGGAACATTGGAATATTAATCACCGATCATAATGTTCAAGAAACGCTTTCCATTACCGATCGTGCGTATTTACTTTTCGAAGGAAGTATTCTAAAGTCAGGAACCGCAGAGGAATTAGCAGCTGACGAACAAGTACGAAGGGTTTATTTAGGCCAAAACTTCGTGCTACGAAAAAAATAATTGCAGGTTTAAAGAAACCTTTTTACTTTTATTCCACATTATCTAAAAATACTACATGAAACATTCTATCGGTTTTCTGCTTTTCATAGTTTCTCTTTCTTTCAATTTGTCATTAGTAAGTTGCAAAAAGAAGTGTAAGGTTGATGAGTTAGCTAAGGATAATGGCGTTATCATTGAAAATGTTACAATTATCCCGTCCAGCGGATCATTAACAGGTAACATGGGGACAGATTTCCTAATTGACGCAACACATCAACATGCAAATGCATTTCAGATAAGATTTGGTGATTCAGCTAGGGTCAATGTAGACTATTCAAAGTATTGCATTTTAGCTAATCCAATGAGAGTTAAATGCAATGTAGCGCTAGATAGAGAAGTTTTAATTGACGACGTGAATCAGAAAGTTACTTACAGCGTTAAAGCAACTCAATGTTCAGATTGCACGAGTGAATCTTATATCGAAAACTACGTTTTAGTCCCTGCTTTTCCAAGTAACTATACCTTGGAGTTGGATACATTGATAATTAACAAAAACTAAAAAAGGTCACCTTTGATGACCTTAATTTGTTTCGATGAATGATCGATTACTTTGCAGCTAAATCAGAAGATTCTACTGTCTCAGCTTTTCCGTATGCATCGCATCCTGCTCCTTTTGATGATCCACACGCCGAAACAACTAAGGTAAGTAGTAGCGCAGCAAGTGTAAATGTCGTTGCTTTTTTCATGTTGTTTGATTTAAATAAGAGTACTACAAGTAACGCTAAATTAAGCTAAAAATAACGTGCACCACGAAAATTGTTTTGCACAATGTATTCTTAATTGTGAAAATAAGCATTTTTGTTGTGCGTTACTGTTTTGATGAAGTGTTATCCAATTTTAGTTTTACTGTTTTTTTCTCTGACTTTATTTGGTCAGCAAACTAAACTCATTTCGTTTTCAGGAGACAATTTATCGGGAATAACTAAACAATCACCCATTAAAGTAACTGACTCGTTATCGATGGTTCGCATTCTTGAGCAACTCAAGCTTAAAGCCATTCGAAAAGGGTTTTTACTCGCCTCCTTCGATTCAATTCGTCCAACGAAAGAAGGTTGGGATGCCACTTTCTATCAAGGCAATGAACTTAAAACGCTTCAGTTACTTACGGACGAAGAAACCACTTATTTCCTGAGAAAACATGGCCGTTTAACCGACCGAATGTTGTCAACTGTTCCGCTTCGCCCAACAGAATTCGGTAAACTTGTTGATGTCATTTTATCCTGTTACTTAAACAATGGCTTTCCATTTGCTCAAATCGCTTTCACATCAATTAAATATGAGGACAACACATGTACAGCAAAGTTATCTATTGAAAAGGGCCCTTACCTGAGCTTTAGTCAAATCCACCTGAAAGGTGACTCGGCAGTATCTTCACGATTTATTTCCTCCTTAATTGATCTCAGCGAAGGTGAACCTTTCAACGAAGAAAAATTAAAACTAATATCAGCTAAACTGAAGCAAGTTCCATTTATCAAGGAAATAAAACCACATGAACTTTTGTTTTCAACGGATGGAGTGGAACTTTTCATGTATTTAGAAACAAATACGGTTAGTTCTGTGAATGGAGCGGTAGGACTACAACCAGATCCGGTTTCGGAACGCGTTGGTTTGACTGGTGAATTAAATCTAAAATTGTTAAACCTTCTGAAGAGAGGTGAACTGATCCAACTCAATTGGCGAAGTATACAAGTTCAAACCCAAAGTTTGTTTGCGCAATTGAACTATCCTTTTTTATTCAATACTCCATTTGGAATTGATGGGCAGTTCCAATTGTATAAACGTGACACTACATTCCTCGAAATAAAATCTACAATAGGTGTGCAATACAGCCTAAAAAATGGATCGTTCGTCAAAGCATTTTACCAAAATTATTCGTCCAACTTATTAAGTGGAGCAGCTTTAAACCCCACATTTACATCCCTTTCCAGTATTAACACAAATGCATACGGACTTTCACTTAGCCGTAGACAATTTGACTACCTTCCCAATCCATCAAAAGGATCAGCAATACAGGTTGAAGTTGCCATTGGAAACAGAAAATCTACAGTGAGCGACACCAGTGAAACGGTCCGATCGACAACGTACCGAGGATTAGTTCACCTCGAATGGTTCGTTCCTATTACCAGAAGGAATGTGATTCGCTTAGCAAGTCGAACAGAATTTTATTTCGCACCTGAACTGGTTGAAAATGAACTTTATCGATTTGGAGGACAAACCTCTTTACGCGGCTTCAACGAAGAAGAATTTTTTGCGACCTCGAGATCCGTTCTTTCAATCGAATACCGATTTTTAGTGGACAGGAATTCGCATGCCTTTGCCTTTTTCGATCAAGGATGGTATGAAAAAAAGACGTTGAATTACAGCCGTGATACACCCTTTGGATTTGGAGCTGGTTTTTCTTTTGGAACTAAATTTGGCATCTTCTCTATCGCTTACGCATTAGGCAAGCAACAATCCAATCCAATTCTACTCAGCAATGGCAAGGTTCATTTTGGGTATATCACTTATTTTTAAGGATACGATACTGTAACGATAGATACTACTTTCGTCGTTGTTGCATCGTACTTCGAATTTCTTTCATGAACTCAGAAGCATAAACGAAACTCAGAATTTCAGGATTTTCAGTTGTTAAAATAGAGTTTCGATTGCCTTGCCACCAATTTTTTCCTTGATGAATAAACATGATGCTATCGCCGATCTCAATTACAGAGTTCATGTCGTGCGTAATTACGACAGTAGTGATATTGTATTCTTCTGTAATTTCTTTTACGAGTCCATCAATGAGAATGGACGTTTTTGGATCAAGGCCTGAATTTGGCTCATCACAAAATAAGTATTTGGGGTTCATCGCGATGGCTCGTGCAATACCTATCCGTTTTTGCATTCCACCGCTACATTCAGCAGGAAACAATTTGCTTGCTTTAGTGAGATTTACACGATCCAAACAGAAATCAGCCCGCTGTTGCATTTCTTTCTTGGACATTTTGGTAAACATGGATAATGGAAACATCACATTTTCCTCCACAGTCATCGAATCAAACAGCGCAGATCCTTGAAATAACATGCCGATTTCTTTTCGAATCTCTGTACGTTGCGCGCGGTTCATGGCTGAGAAATCACGACCGTTAAACAACACCTGTCCAGTATCTACCTCATGTAGGCCTACAATACATTTCGCCAAAACGGATTTCCCTGAACCCGATTGACCGATGATCATATTGATTTTTCCTTGTTCGAACGTGGTATTGATATCAAAAAGTACTTGATTCGTACCAAACGTTTTATTGACATTAATCACCTCAATCATAGCAGCATTAATTGCGTGAGAATGAAATTGGCGATCAGTATGGCAACACTACTGCTTACCACTGCTTGGGTCGATGAACGACCCACGTCAAGGGCTCCGCCTTTGGTGTAGTATCCATAAAACGAAGCGATTGAAACAATTAAAAACCCAAATACAATTGTTTTGGTGAGTGCATAGAAAATATTGTACACTTCAAAGAATGATCGGATTCCAAGAATGTAGGTCTCTGTTGTCAATAATCCAGATAATACCAATGCCAACCATGCGCCAATAAGACTCAATGCCATTGAAAAAATAACAAGAACTGGGAAAAAAACTACAGCGGAAATCACTTTGGGAAGAACAAGAAAAGTTAGGGAATTGACACCCATAATTTCCAATGCATCGATTTGTTCAGTGACCCTCATTGTGCCAATTTCCGATGCCACGTTTGACCCTACTTTTCCGGCTAATATCAACGAAATAATCGTGGGAGAAAATTCCAGTATCGTACTGGATTGCGTAATGTACCCAACAGTATAGTCTGGTAATAATGGATTATCAATATTAGATGCTGTTTGCAATGCAATTACAGCACCCATAAACGTTGACATTAAGGCAACTATCGGAATTGAATTAATCCCAATGATTTCAATCTCATTAAAAATTCGGCGTCTGAATATGGAAAATTTCTCCGGTCGAGAAAAAACAATGCCGAGCATTATCATGTATTTTCCTATATTGGCTATTACCTTCATTGGTCGCTAAATTAAGTCTATTTTCATTCATTCACACGGATTTACTCAAAACTTTCCATCGGTTACTTGTTGATTTCGGTTACTTTTGATGTATGGCTGCCAAGCGATTTACCAAGCGGGATGAAGTTATTCGTGTTTTTGAAAAATACCTTCCTCAAGTATTTGTTGACTATGTCGTCCAGCTCTATCTCAGTGCCAATGTTCGGTTTAAAATTGTTGGAGAGCGCAAATCAAAACTGGGCGATTTTCGAGCAGGACGTTCTGGAGAAAAGCACCAAATAACGGTGAACGGAACACTCAATCAATACGCTTTTCTAATAACTACCCTTCATGAATTTGCCCACCTTGACACCTACAATCAGTATGGTTTTAGTGTCTTACCGCATGGAGAGGAATGGAAAAATGCTTTTCGAAAATTGTTAATCCCAGTGATTGACGAAAAAACATTACCCAAAGACATTCAAAATGCATTAGTTCAATCTTTAATTTCAACCAAAGCTTCATCTTGTAGCGACCATCAACTTAGTCGCGTATTAAAAGCGTACGACGAACGTAAAGAAAATATGGCGCTCCTTGAAGAATTACCAAATAACACTACATTTGCGCTTAACGGTAAACACTTTGTTAAAGGTCCGCTTAGACGAAAGCGATTTTTATGTGAAGAGATTCACTCCAAACGCAAGTACCTCGTGAATGCGCTTGCCGAAGTTAAGCCGGTATAAGGAAAACATAACAGATGAAAGACAACTATTGCATTATTATGGCAGGTGGCGTGGGAAGTCGCTTTTGGCCAATGTCAACTCCTCAGCAACCGAAACAGTTTCTAGATGTTCTTGGAATTGGGAAATCACTCATTCAAATGACCTATGAGCGTTTACTGAATATCGCTCCAAAAGAAAATATCTTCGTCCTGACCAATACGAGTTATGCGGCTCTTGTTAAAGAACAACTTCCGGATCTAACCATGGGACAAATACTGACAGAGCCATTGCGAAAAAATACTGCTCCGTGTATTGCATACGCTGCTGCCAAAATCATGGCGTCCAATCCGAACGGAACGATGATCATTTCTCCTTCAGATCACTTGATCATGAAAGAGGATCGTTTTACGACTATTATCAATACAGCCATACAACAAGCCGTGAGTGAGGACCGATTAATAACACTCGGTATTCAACCTTCACGACCGGATACAGGGTATGGTTACATTGAATTTTCAGCTGAAAAAAACCTCAATCCTGGAGATTTAACTGAAGTCATTCAATTTAGAGAAAAACCAGATTTAGCAACTGCTGAATCATTTCTGGCTAGTGGCAACTTTTATTGGAATTCAGGAATTTTTGTTTGGAAAGCCAGCGCTATTTTAGATGCGCTTTGTGCCTATCAGCCTGCGTTACATGAATTATTTGCAGGCGATTTAAGTCACTACAATACCCACTCCGAACAAGAGAAAGTTAACGATTGCTTTCAAGCCTGCGAAGATATTTCAATCGATTTTGCG
>CANHQC010000113.1 GCA_947462695.1 Flavobacteriales bacterium
CTTATTCATTTAATTTTAGTGGGGATGGATGGACTCGAACCAACGATACCGTGAGGTGACAGATTTACAGTCTGCTGCAATAGCCACTATGCGACATCCCCAACATTTTAATTGAGCCGATGGAGGGACTCGAACCCCCGACCTGCTGATTACAAATCAGCTGCTCTAGCCAGCTGAGCTACATCGGCAATATTGGTAAACAGTACTAAAAAGAACGTTTCAAGCTTTTTATCCCTTGTTTTGGGATTGCAAATCTATGAAAGATTTCTTTATAGACAATGAAATCAACAAAAAAAATTAAAAAAAAAGACAGCCACAGACTGTCTTTCTTTTATTATACACTGAATTGTAATGGATTAAACTTTTTCTTTGTGCTTAACGACTTGCTTTCGTAGTGCTTCGACAGCCAAATCTGTCGCTTCTTCAAACGTCTTGCACTGTTTTTTCGCAATTAACGTTTTGCCCGGGATGAGCATTTTAATTTCTGAAATTTTATTTTCTTTTTCTTGATCCTTATCTAGGCGCAGGTAAATTTCACAAGCAGTTATATGATCAAAAAACAACTCTAACTTACCAACTTTGCTGTGAATAAAATCAACTAATTTTTTGTCCGCGGTAAAATGAATAGCATGCACTTGAATTTCCATAATCAATCAATTTTAGCTCCCCTTGGGTGAGCTTGTGAATAAATATTGGTTAACTGTGCGAACGAATTATGTGTGTAAACCTGCGTTGCCGATAGATTCGCATGACCCAATAAATTCTTCAAGGTTTCTAACCCTGCACCATTATTTAAAAGATGGGTAGCAAATGTATGCCTCAATACATGTGGACTGCATTTTTCTAAACTCGTTGCCTTCCTAAGGTAATTATTAATTCTTCGATAAACAAATTTGGCGTAGAGATTATTCCCTTTCTCGGTGACTAATAAAAATGACGAGTCCAATCCCATTCTTAGTTTAACTTGTCGATAGGAACCAATGAGATCTGCTAGCTCCTTGGATATAGGTATTAATCGTTCCTTGTTGCGCTTTCCAAGGACCTTAATACTTACCTGAGTTATTTGATCATTCTTTAATTGAAGCAATTCACTGAGTCGTATACCTGTTTGATAGAATAATTCCACCATAACCTGATCGCGTAAACCATTAAAGTCTTTAGAAAACAGCGGTTCAATTCGTTCAGATGCCAACTCGGATTCTTTTGCGAATCCTGGCAATCTCTTCGCGTTTTTTGGTCCGGTTATCTTTAACAGCGGGCTGCTTTCTACTCTCTTTTCCTTTTTAAGCCATTTAAAAAAACTTCGAAGGGCGGAAAGTTTTCTGTTAATTGATTTGTTTTCAAGTTGAGCATCAGAAAGGCCTACAATCCATGATCTGACATCACCCCGAGCAATTTTATTTAATTCAATTTTCCCTCTTTCCGAAGAAAATTCTAAAAATTGTTCTAAGTCTTTCTGATAAGCTAAAAGCGTATGTTTAGAATACCTTTTTTCAATCTCAAGGTACACTAAAAAATCTTTAAGCAATAAAAAAGGAGCCATAGGCTCCTTTACGATATCTTTTAAAAAATGTTACTACATTTCTGCAGATTTCATTTTTTGAGCATATGACGCTTTAATTTTTTCCTGACGAGATACGACAGAAGGCTTTGTGAATTCTTTACGACGACGCAACTCTTTCATAACATTCGTTTTATCGTACTTCTTCTTGTACTTCTTTAACGCTCTTTCGATGTTTTCTCCTTCTTTTACTGGAATGATCAGCATAATATTCGTCTATTAAATTTCAATAATGGGTTGCAAATATAGTACTTAAATTCATTTTTAACAACCTTATTTCAAAATTTCTCTTGAAATAACTAATTTTTGTATTTCTGAAGTACCTTCACCTATAGTCATAAGTCGAGCATCCCTCAGGTATTTCTCTGCTGGGTATTCCTTTGTATATCCGTATCCACCCATTATTTGCATCGCTTCATTGCCGCATTTCACGGCTACTTCACTTGAGAAATACTTCGCAAATGCACCCGCCTTTGTTACTGGTTGCTTTCGGTTTTTCAGGTCTGCCGCCTGAAACGTCAATAACTCAGCCGCTTCAATTTCTGTCGCCATGTCCGCAAGCTTAAAACCTATTGCCTGGAAATTGGCGATGGGCTGCCCAAATTGTTCTCTTTCTTTCGCGTATTTTGTGGCTGCTTCAAAAGCACCTCTGGCAACTCCACAACTTAAGGCAGCAATAGAAATACGCCCCCCATCCAAGATTTGCATGGCCTGCTTGAATCCATGTCCAACTTGACCAATTACCTGACTCTCATGTACGCGAACATTGTCAAAAATAAGTTCAGCTGTTTCACTCGCACGAACCCCGAACTTGTCCTTTATTTTTACTGCAGAAAAACCAGGCGTACCTTTTTCAATAATAAACGCTGTAATTCCGTTACTGTCTAGCAAATCACCTGTTCTCACAAGGACTACCGAAAGGTCACCTGATAATCCATGGGTAATCCAGTTTTTGGCACCGTTTATCACCCAATAATCTCCATCTTTAACCGCAACGGTTTTCATTCGCATGGCATCAGAACCCGTATTTGGCTCTGTCAAACCCCAAGCACCTATAAATTCCCCACTTGCCAATTTTGGCAAGTATTTTCTTTTTTGATCCTCTGTTCCGTGATAGTAAATATGACCTGAACACAGCGAATTGTGCGCTGCTACACTCAAACCAACGCCTCCACATACTTTTCCTAATTCCATTAACGCTGTGGCATATTCATAATACCCAAAACCTGAACCGCCATATTCTTCAGGGATGTATATACCAAGTAAGCCCAGCTCTCCCATTTTCTTCATGGCATCCACAGGGAAAAACTCTTCGTCGTCCCATTGGTTTCGATAAGGTCGAATTTCTTTTTCAGCAAAATCACGCACCATTTGTGCGATCATGCGTTGGTTTTCATTTAATTCAAAATTCATTGCTTGATGGTTTCTGTAGATTTTTGTTTGATCTTAATACTCGACTAAGTTAATAATATTGTCTGAAATGTGTTTTAATCTTTCGTTACCACCTAAAAAATTAAGTACTACTAGAAAATTAAATCCGGCCACATTTCCACCAGATTTTAGGATTAATTGAGCAGCTGCAGCTGCAGAACCACCAGTGGCTAAAAGGTCATCATGTATTAGCACATTCATACCTTCTTTCACCGCATCGGTATGCATTTCTATCGTTGCATTTCCATATTCCAGTTCATAATCGTAACTTATCTTCTTATAGGGTAGCTTTCCCGCTTTTCGAATAAGCACAAACGGAATACCTAACCTCATAGCCAACGGGTAACCAAACAAAAAACCTCTACTTTCAATCCCTGCCACTGCATCAAGGCACATAGATTTATAGGTTTCCTCAAGGTGATTCAAAATAGCATTTGAAAGAATTGGATCCAACATGATTGTTGAGATGTCCTTGAATACGATACCTGGTTTAGGAAAATCGTTTACATCTCGAATAGTTTGTTTGATTTGATCTTGTAGCGTCATGCTACAAAGTTAAATAAGGTTTAATCTTTTCAAAGGTTTCATCCGAAATCAATTTCGATTTTTTTATTTCCTCTAGATATGTAAAACTACCGAGCTGCGCACGCATCTTAACAATTGAATTAGCCATATTCCATGTGATGTATGGGTGATTCTTCAATTCCTCAATATCCGCTTGGTTTACATTCAGTTTTCTCAACTGTGTTGGATCAATATCTAAATACGGTGAAATTCGCTCGGCAATGGAGTCATTCATTTTCCAAACTTCGCTTAGTTGATCGATTGAAATGTACCCACCCAGACGTTCTCTGTAACGAATTATTTGTTTGGCAAAAAATGGCCCAACACCTTTTATTGACTCTAGTTGTTCCTGTGAAGATGTATTCAATTCAATTATTGATTTTGGTAAGGTCACTTTATTTATCGATCTATCGTACTGATCGTTTCTGTTTCCCCATCTATCGGGGAAATAAACTGAATCCTTAATCAAGGCAAACAATTCTGGAGGAATTACAAAAATACGTTCAAGCTTATCTAATGAATAGATACCGTATTTTGTGAATTTTAAAATAACAGCCGATTGTTTTTCCGATAAGCCAAGTTTCATCCAATCCTCTAATTTATAGTCATTGGGATTGAAGCGTTTACTTGGCCTATTATAGTAAGTTCTTCGCTTTTTCCAACTCTTTCGTTGAGCAGGAATTGAAAAGTTCTTTTTTGACTTCGAATAAAAATGATTGGTTGAGGTAATTCTTTGAGGACTATTCAAGTGGGATGACCCAACATGCAAAAACACACGTGGAATAAAAACCAATATTAATAGGAAAAACAGAAATAATAGGACGTGTTTTCTTGAGGATTTAGGTAAAGAGGTAGACATAATAATTAGCGTAAATATCGAAATTTACACCAAATTAAATGAAGTGAAAAGAGTTAGATCGAGTATTCAATTAAAAACTAAACGCTCTTTCTTTTCTAACTAGTTATTTTTTTTTTCGAGAAAATAGTAGACTGGAATACCAAGGCAAACAATAAATAATCCTAAACCAGCAGTATAGGGTTTATAAATGAGTAAATCAATGCAAATGGCTCCTGTTAAGACAATGTAAATGATGGGTAAAACTGGGTATCCAATCGCCCTGTAAGGCCTGTGAGTGTTAGGCTCTTTTCTTCTTAAAACAAAAATCCCTGCAATAGTTAAAATGTAAAATAGGAGTGACGCGAAGGTACTGTATTCTAATAAATCCCCATATTTACCTGACAAACAAAGTACTGAGGCCCATACACATTGTATCCAAAGTGCTCGGGCAGGCACATGCTTGGAATTTAATTTAGAAGCGCTTTTAAAAAAAAGACCATCCTTTGACATAGCATAATACAATCTTGATCCTGCCAGAATTAATCCGTTATTACATCCAAATGTTGAAACCATAATTAATGCTGCCATCAAAAGTCCACCGAATGACCCAAAAAGAACAATTGCAGCACCTTCACCTACTCGATCGTCATTCGCGAACATAATTCCTCTTCCTAAAGCTTCAACAGAAGTTGGATCACCATGAATCGGCAAAAGCATAAGATAAGACACATTCGCAAGTATGTAAATTATGGTAACTATTAAAGTTCCAAAAAATAGACTGCGTGGAATATTTCTTTGTGGAGCTTTTATTTCTCCTGCGATGAAGGTGACATTGTTCCATGCATCCGAAGAGAATAGTGAATAGATAATAGTTGCTCCTAATGCTCCGACTAAAGCACCATTAGACAATGGAGAAAAATTAACTTGTCCTGAATCCGAGACAGTTGTTTTTCCAGCGTTCCACATGTCGGAAAAATTCATTTGGAAACTTTCTGAATTGAAACCAATGTAACATCCAATGCCAATCAAAGCAAATAGAGCAATTATTTTTGCTGAAGTAAAAACAACCTGGATCACCTTGCCATTTCTAACGCCATGTGCATTTACAAACGTCAGAATGACTATGCTTAAGATAGCTAAAATTTGAGCATACGAAACATTTATATATCCATTAATTGCGACGGCAATTTTGGAAAGCGATGGATAAAAAACAGCTGTATATTTAGCAAAAGCTACAGCAACAGCCGCAATAACACCTGTTTGAATTACTGTGAATACTGTCCAGCCGTACAAAAATGAGATTCGTTTTCCGAACGCGCGTTGTATATAAACAAATTGTCCCCCTGCATTAGGCATCATGCCAGCAAGTTCACCATAACTCAATGCTGCTAAAACAGTAATAAATCCAGTTAAAGCCCAAACGACTAATATCCAACCAGAGGAACCTATATCGCGGGCCATTTGAGAAGTGACAATAAAAATACCGGATCCTATCATGGATCCGGCAACAATTAATGTAGCATCTAGAAAGCCTAATGAGCGATCTAATTTATTTTGAGTCATACTCTTAGTAATTGATTACCTGCAATAAAGGATAGATTTACTCAATTGAATCTTCATCATGATGAGTGATTGCTGCATCCAAATTGTAGTGATTTAGATTACTTTTTCTTCGACTATATACGAAATAGATAACGATGCCCAAAGCAAGCCAACTTAACGATAGCAATTGTGCATCCGAACTGAGGTTCCACATCAAATAGATGTTAATCAATATTCCAGAAACAGCAATTACAGGGAGTGCAGGAACCTTAAAAGATCTTGGTAAATCTGGTTGTTTAACTCGCAATACCCACACCGCGATACAAACCATGAGGAATGCAAACAGTGTTCCGAAACTTGTCATGTCGGCTAATTTATTAATCGGTGTAAAAGCAGCGACGATCGCAATTACAACTCCAAGAATATATAAATTACGCTGAGGTGTGCCTGATATAGGGTTGATTTGAGAAAACACTTTTGGGAGTAAACCATCTTTAGACATACCAAGAAATATGCGTGATTGTCCCATAATCATTACCATTAAAACTGAAATTAGTCCTACTGTTGCAGCAATTGTAATTATATAACTTGCCCATTGCTGACCTGCAATATCGAACGCATATGCAACAGGTGCCTTAATTGCATCAGGGTAAGCTCCATTCGGATTAAAATCTTGGTAATTCATCATGCCCGTTAAAACCAACGAAACAAGGATATAAAGAAACGTACAAATTAGAAGTGAAACTACAATTGCAAAAGGGACATCTTTTTTAGGATTAATGGCTTCACCAGCTTGAGTTGAAACGGCATCAAATCCAACATAGGCGAAGAATATAGCTGCAGC
>CANHQC010000114.1 GCA_947462695.1 Flavobacteriales bacterium
AAATTAGTCAAACAACAATTTCCGTCACTTGAAGTCATTGTTGGAAACATCGCTACTCCTGAAGCCGCGTTGTATCTTGCTGAAGCTGGAGCAGATGCGGTAAAAGTTGGGATAGGACCTGGATCAATTTGTACTACACGAATTATTGCTGGTGTTGGTGTGCCACAACTTTCTGCTATAAATGATGTTGCTCAGGCATTAGAAGGTACAGGAGTTCCTGTGATTGCCGATGGAGGCATTCGTTATACAGGTGATATCGTTAAAGCTATTGCTGCAGGAGCTGATACCGTGATGATTGGCTCTATGTTCGCTGGAGTGGAGGAATCTCCTGGTGAAACAATAATCTACGAAGGACGAAAATTTAAATCGTACAGAGGAATGGGATCCCTTGAAGCCATGCAAAAAGGTTCTAAGGATAGGTATTTCCAAGACGCGGAAGATGATGTTAAAAAGCTCGTTCCAGAAGGTATTTCAGGCAGAGTACCATATAAAGGTAACCTTGTTGAAGTTATGTATCAGATAGTTGGTGGATTGAGAGCTGGAATGGGTTATTGCGGAGCGCCATCTATTGAAAAACTGAAAGGCGCAAAATTTGTCCGAATCACATCTGCTGGAATGCGCGAATCACATCCACATGACGTGACCATCTCAAGAGAGGCGCCTAATTACAGTATTAAATAAACGTTAAAAAGAAATTTTAAATAAAGATAGCAGTTATTTTTAGCGACAAAAATTTAGCAGAATTATGAAGAAAATAAGTTTGATTTTACTTGCTTTTACCGCACATTTCATGGCAATCGGGCAAACTGACCCTGTTTTAATGGAAATAAATGGTCAGGCCATAACGAAGTCAGAATTCCTTCAGATTTACTTAAAAAATAATCCTAATCCAAAATACGATAAAGCGTCATTGGATGAGTATATGGAGTTGTTTAAAAAGTTCAAATTAAAAGTAATTGAAGCAGAGCAACTGAAATACGATACCATTCCAAAATTGAAAAAGGAACTAGATGGGTATAAAAAACAGTTGTCTAATCCCTATTTGGTTGATCAAGCGAAAAATGAAGAACTTGTCAAGCAAGCATACGATCGTACGATTGAAGAGGTAAGAGCTTCTCATATATTAATTCGCGTTGAATCGACAGCCTCACCAGCGGATACGCTCGCGGCTTACAATCGCATTCTTGGATTGAAAAGTCGCATTGAAAAAGGAGAAGATTTTAATTCGGTCGCTAAAAGTAAAAATGGGTCCGAAGATCCTTCTGCAGCATCAAACGGAGGCGATTTAGGATTTTTTAATGCCTTTCAGATGGTTTATCCATTCGAGGAAGCGGCCTTCACCACACCGGTTGGTAAAGTTTCTGAACCTTTCAGAACGCGATTCGGGTATCATATTGTAAAAGTGACTGATAAGCGTCCTGCGAGAGGAACAATCAAAACTGCTCACATCATGGTTGCAACGCCTAAATCAGCAACACCAGAGGAAATAAGCAATGCGGAGAAAAAAATCAACGAACTTTACGACAAGCTTTTGAAAGGAGAAAAGTTTGAAGACCTAGCTAAAGACCATTCTGATGATCCTAGTTCGAATATGAAAGGTGGGGAATTACCTCCTTTTGGAACAGGAACGACGACACGAATGGTTCCTTCCTTTGAAGATGCCGCTTTTGCATTGAAAAACGATGGTGATATTAGTTCACCGATCCGAACCGACTATGGCTTTCATATTGTCAAAAAACTGAGTTGGACAGCTGTCAAGCCTTATGAAGACATGAAAAAGGAACTTCAAGGGAAAGTAAACAGGGATGAGCGCGCTAAGAAAACACAGGATTCATTTGTGTCCAAACTTAAAACGCAATACAATTACCAGGATGTGTCGTCAAAAAATGGCAAATGGTTCGTTAAAAATCTGGATACAACATACTTCATTGGTAAATGGACTTCAAGTAACTTAAAAAGTGACAAACCTTTATTTATGTTGGATGGAAAAGCGTTTGGTCAAAAGCAATTTGCTGAATATTTAATGAAAAACTACCGAAATGTCAAGAAAGACATAAACGAAAACGTAGTGAAGGTTCAATTGAAAAACTGGGAAAAAGAGGCTGTCCTAGCCTACGAAGAAAGTCAATTAACGAAAAAATATCCTGAATACAAAGCCCTTCTGAACGAATACCATGATGGAATACTTCTTTACGAAATAATGACAGATAAGGTATGGAATAAAGCAATAAAAGATACCGTTGGTTTAAAATCGTACTTCGAAAACAACCGTGAAAACTATAAATGGGGCAATCGAACAGATGCCGTTGTTTATGAATGCTTAAATCAATCTATTGCTGATCAAGTTTCGAAAATGTTGAAAAACGACACCATTAATTCGAAACATGTGCTTGAAGTAGTTAATAAAGAAAGTGAGCTTAACCTGCGTGTAAAGACGAACAAATTCGATAATGAAGCCACACCATTCATTCAAGGAAGAATCTTGAAAAAAGGTTTGAATCCGAGTTTTGAGTTGGATGGTAAAGTGTATGTAATTAAAGTAAATGAGTTATTACTTCCACGTAACAAAGAATTCAACGAGGCGAAAGGGGTAATTACATCTGACTATCAGAATTACCTTGAAAAGAAGTGGCTTGATGAACTAAACAAAAAATATAAAATCACCATTAACGAATCTGTTTTATATTCGATTGGTAAATAAGATTGAACAAAGGAGGTGAGTGTTTGCTTACCTCCTTTTGTTTTTATGTTGTTAAACTTTGATAAAGTTTATCATTAAACTGTCAACCAACCGTATCTTTCAGCTTCTTTTAAACAGATTATGAGACTTATTCTTTCCATTTTAATTATTGCCTTCTACTCACATTTTTCCATGGCTCAACCAGGGGTTGTGGTAGATCGCATCGCCGCTCAAATTGGTGATAACATTATACTGTTGTCTGATATCGAGGCGCAAAAACAACAAGCTGTAGCTGCCGGAATGGAAATTACGCCAAACATGACATGTGAGGTATTAGAGGAATTAATGTACCAACAACTTCTTATCAATCAGGCGAAACTCGATAGTTTAGTTGTATCTGATGAACAAGTAGATGCCGAAATGGAAAATCGAATTCGAGTAATAGAAAATCAGATTGGAAGTCGTCAAAAAATGGAAGAATTTTACGGAAAATCTGTCAACGACATTAAAAACGAATTTCGAACAATTATCAGAGAACGGTTAATGGCGAACGAAATGGAGCGAAAAATCACAACAGATATTTCGGTAACACCAAAAGAAGCGCAAGAATTTTACGCCACTATTCCAGAGGATTCGATTCCTCTTATCAATGCTCAACTCAGTTTCCAACAGATTGTAAATTATCCTGAAATAACGAAAGAGGACAAAAAGTTAGCATACGAAAAACTACAAGGAATTCTGGATGAAATACGGAAAGGAAAAAGTTTCGAAACCCAAGCTAGAATTCACTCAATGGATCCGGGTAGCGCGCCCGTTGGTGGGAAAATTGAAGCGACTCGCGGTATGATGGTACCCTCGTTTGAAGCGACTGTTTTTTCGCTTTCGCCAGGAGAAGTTTCACCAATATTTGAATCACCTTATGGTTATCACATCGTAAAATTATTGAGCAGAAAAGGTGATGATTATACGTGTCAACATATCTTAATAATTTCAGAATTTAGTTCATCCGCACTTGAAAAAGCCGCATATAAAATGGATTCATGTTATGCTTTATTGCGCAACGGAAGCATTACGTGGAGCGAGGCAGTTCAGCGTTTTTCAAACGACGATGCGACACGATTTAACGATGGAATTATTACCAACCCAATAACAGGCGATCAATTGTGGGACATGGAAGACTTGAATCAGGTAGACCAACAGATCTTCTTGCTAACCGATGCCATGGAAAAAGGCGATGTTTCACAACCGAATCTTTACATGAATTATATGGATCGTCAACAAGGAATAAGGGTTGTACGATTAAAAGAACGTACTGAGCCACATAGGGCTAACTTGAAACAGGATTACGCACTAATTAAACGCGCAGCCGAAAACGATAAAAAACAACGAATTATCAACCAATGGGTAAAATCAAAAATCGGTAATGCCTATATTCGTATTGACGACTCTTATAAGTCGTGTTCTTTTAAAAACCAATGGGTAAGAACAGAAGAATAAAAACTAACTTCCATGTCAGATAAAGAATCTATTGATCAATTAGTCGCGCATTACAACGCACTCAAAAACGAAATTCATCAGGTAATCGTTGGCCAAGATGATGTCGTTGACCAAGTACTTATTTCTATTTTTTCGAAAGGACATTGTTTACTAGTAGGTGTTCCAGGTTTGGCTAAAACATTGCTTGTAAATACGATTGCACAAACATTAGGTCTTACATTCAACCGAATTCAATTTACGCCTGACTTGATGCCTTCGGATATCATTGGAGCTGAAATATTGGATGAACAACGGCAATTTAAGTTTATTAAAGGACCGCTATTCTCGAATATTATTTTGGCAGATGAAATCAACCGTACGCCGCCAAAAACACAATCGGCATTGCTTGAGGCTATGCAAGAAAGGGCAGTTACGGCTGGAGGTAAAAATTATGTGTTACCTTCTCCATTTTTTGTTTTGGCTACACAAAACCCCATTGAACAAGAAGGTACCTATCCCCTACCTGAAGCACAACTCGATCGATTTATGTTCAATGTGTGGGTTGATTACCCAAGCTATGTCGAGGAACTAGCAATTGTTAAGTCAACAACTTCGAATCAGGAAGTCAAGCTAAATCATGTGTTGAATGGAGAGCAAATAACTCAATATCAAGATTTAATTCGACGGATTCCTGTAGCCGACAATGTATTAGAATATGCCGTTAAACTTGTTGGGAAAACGCGAAAAGACAGTGAATTTGCTCCTCAGCTAACAAAGGACTTTATATCATGGGGTGCTGGACCAAGAGCATCGCAGAATTTGATCATTGGTGCAAAATGCCACGCTGCATTGAACGGAAAGTATTCCCCGGATATTGACGATGTAAAAGCAGTAGCCAAACCAATTTTGAGGCATCGTATTGTGCGAAACTACCGCGCTGAAGCTGAAGGGTACTCAATGGACCGCTTAATTGAAGAATTACTTTAATTAAAATGCTGACCAACCGGCATCTGCTGTAACAATAGCTCCATTAATAAAGGACGCGTCATCCGAAACAAGGAATAAGGCTAATTGAGCAATTTCATCTGGTTTACCTGTTCTGGGCATGAGGTTAAATCCAGGTGCTATTTTGGTATATCCTGTTTGATTTGGTTTCAAGGTTAATCCAATAGAAGTTTCCACACCACCTGGAGCGATTGCATTGCAACGGATCCCTTCAGTGGCATGCATAATTGCGGTGTTCTTTGTTAATCCAATTAACCCATGTTTCGATGCTGTGTAAGCAGCACCCGCCTTTCCGCCTGATAATCCACCAATTGAAGAAATATTCAGTATTGCTCCCCTCTTTTCAGGCAACATGATTTTTAATACTTCACGGGTTGAATAAAATGGCCCATTCAAATTGGTACTTATGATATGATTCCAACGACTTGTATCTAATTCAACCGCAGGAATAAAATCATCCATCACACCGGCATTATTCACTAGAATGTCTACACCTCCAAAATGCCTTTTTGCAGACGAAACAGCGTCAATTACATCTTGTTCTTTTGAGACATCACAAGCGATCGCCAAGGCGTGTTCTCCGGAAGCAATATAACGTTCACTCATTTGTTGAATCGTACTTAACTCTTTGTCCAGTAGCACAACTGTCGCACCTTCTTTGAAAAAAAGTTCAGCAATAGCTTGACCAATTCCGGATCCTGCACCTGTTATAATGGCGGTTCTATTTTCTAGCTTTTTCATTCCAACATTTTAAGGCAAAATTGAATGTTAAACCAATAGGTTTATTGATTTTCCCTTTAACGATTGGAATTATTCAATGAATTACTTCTGAAGCTGAATGAACAATTCGGTCCCTTTACGAGGCTCAATTGAATTGTAGCATTCATCCATTTTTATGCTCGAAAAATAGGGTTGAAAATACGTTTCGTATTCTTCTTTCGAACCACCAAATGGAGGTCCACCTTCAAAAGAGCGATTAAATAAGAGTCCAACCAGTTTACCTTTAGGTTTCAAAAGACTCGCCGCATGTTTAGCATAATCGGCTCTTTTAGAGGGATCAATTGCACAAAACAACGTTTGTTCGATTATCAAGTCGTATGCTCCGGAATGCTGAAAAAAATCTTCAAAGAACCAATTTTCTGAAGGAAAGCAATTCGGATTAGTAGCCAAAACTGATGCTTTAGGTGATTCTGAAAAATCCAATAAATAGGTGTGATGAAAGCCCTTTTTCCAAAGGTATCTACCCTCATGACCAAAGCCGGATCCTGGAATCAAGATACGTAAATCTTGCCGTTCCAACTGATCAATGTAAGCCTTTAATGGAGGAGAAACCTGACCAATATCCCAACCGGTTTTGCCAGTGTCATACCTTTCATCCCAAAATGATTTATTCATGACTTATATGTATTGGTCATAAAAAAACCCGGAAGAACCGGGTTTCAATATTAATTTTTTACAAAATACTTTGGTTGAGATCGATCGGATTGTATCAAGTAAATACCGGATGATAATCCTTCAATATTGATTTTTTCATGAGGATTCACATTAGCAGTCAGCACAAGCTGACCAATTGAATTAACGAT
>CANHQC010000115.1 GCA_947462695.1 Flavobacteriales bacterium
GTTTCATTGTCCCAATCGTATGGACTAAATGTTGAACTCGCTACAAAATTGAGCCACTTGGATGGATTGACTCTCATATTGATTTGGATGTCAGAAAGATTCATGCTGTCCTTCATCAAATCGTAATTACCGGTAATTGAAAGTTGATCGATGATAAAATTCTTTTTAAATCCTGTCACCGTATCTTTATCCGACTTGCGTTTCAACTCAAACGTATTGTTTAATCCGAAGGTAATTTGACCAGATGTTCGACCTGTGGAACCTGAATAAATACTTCGTTCGAAAGGAGAATAAAATGAAGTGATTGATGAGTTAATTAACTGGTATGATTTCAGCTCATTTAGTTGAGGACTGTAGCGGAAACCAATGTTTGGAGTCATCACATGCCTCAAGAGCGGTTGACGTTTGCCAATGAATTTATAATAGCTGTATAAAACTGTAGAAAATTGAGCGTTAAATGACAGTTCATGAATCATGCCTCCTCTTGAAACTGTATCTGTAACAACTGTGTTCGTTGATGTATTCACAGTTTTTTCAATTTGTTGGAAGTTTACTTTGTTTCCATAAGATATGGAAGGATTGAATTTTAAGGTGTTCCTAAAAAAACCGGCAGATGTTTGTAAAGCAACTTGTTGATTAAGTCCGTTAAAAAATTGTGACCCAATTTCTGAAAAATTTCCATCTCTCAACAAGGTATCCTTGAAGGTAGATTGGTTTTTTCCTTCAAAATTGTAGGTTACACCGATGCGTTTGATCATTTCACCGATGCCACTCGACTTTTTAACAAATTTACTAAAGGGGAAGAAGCGCGAAACATTCAGGTTGAATACAGGGGCGTCCAAAGAAATATTTTGGGATAGGGAATTTTGCCTTAAGGATAATTTCATTCCCATTGTAATTGGTTTCCCAGGGAAGAAACGATTTAAGTTGATGTCCGAATTAAAACTGTTGTTAAAGTACTGTTCATTGATTGGATCTAAGTTGTTCTTCGACTGGTTGTCCGAGATAAAATTAACATTAGAGGCAAAGCTCCAAAAGGGATTAGAACGCTGTTCTTTTCGGTGAACCCACGAAACACTTACTTTGTTTTGATTTACATCTGCGGGAAATCCTGATTTAAACTGTTGAAATCCTACGTCTAAAGTTCCCCGATAGCCGTAACGTTTAGCATAATCCAACACATCTCTGATCCCCCAGCTACCTCTTGAATAAATGTTGGTATATACTGACGTTTGAAAGTGATCATTAATAGGGAAAAAATACCCAAGGTTTTGAAATCCAAATCCATAAGCAGAAAGCGGAATAATCTCTGGGAAAAGAATTCCATGCGTACGTTCTTTTTGTTGTGGAATTATACTAAATGGAAGGCCAAGAGGGGTGGGGACACCTTTGATCCATAAATTCATTGCTCCGGTAACAATCCTTTCCTCAGGAACCATTACCGCTTTGGAAAGCTGAAAATGGTAATGCGGATCTTCCAGGTCACACGTAGTGAAACGACCTTTTCTAAAGTGCAACTGATCATTTGGATGACGCTTGGCAACATCCATGTACAAGAACATCTCTTGTTGCTTAATTGCCAGTTCCTGTAAATAACCTTTTTTTGTTTTGAAGTTGTACCGTATACTGCTGGCTTTTGCTTCATCACCGCCATCTTCAAAAATTGGAAATTCAACCCTATTTCCTGAAGTATCTGTTGCATACATCGCCAAAAGCTCATTTTTTTCAAGGTCAATAAGGATATACCCGGCGGACATTTTGAATGATTCACTCGTGACCTTAGCATCACCGTATAAATGGATTTGTTTTTTCTTTAAATCGGAAAAAATAGAATCACGAGCGCTGTAAAAAATTATGTCTTTTACCTCTTCGTCAGAAATCACCAAAGTATCAGCTTTACGCTGAGTTTGACTGTAACCCTGTGCTGTTCCGAACATTATTAACAATGTACCGAAGAAAAGTATCGCTATGCGTTTATGGATAGACAAAAATCAGCTCTAATTTTGTTAATCAGATGAATTGCTTGCAAAGCTATTAAAATTAGGACATCACCATGGAAAAAACAGTCAGATATAACCGATATACTGTCATTTTATTGTTTGCCGTTTTTACTTTTTCAATTCGTCTAAATGCTCAGCTGTCAAACTCCGATCGTTCTATTTTAAAAACTGTTGTGATTGATGCTGGTCATGGTGGAAAAGATCCCGGATGTCACGGTGGGTATGCGAATGAAAAGACAGTGTGTTTAAATATTGCCCTGAAACTTGGGGAAATGATCAAGAAAAAGTACCCCAACATTAAAGTAGTTTATACACGCGATAGGGACGTATTTATTGAATTAAATGAGCGAGCCAATATTGCGAATCGTGCTAAGGCAGATCTTTTTATTTGTATTCACGCCAATGCCGCTAGTCCAGCAGCGTATGGTTCAGAAACGTATGTATTGGGTCTTCACCGCACCGAATCTCAACAAAAAGTTGCTGAAAGAGAGAATTCCACCATTTTTATGGAAGATGATAAAGGTGCAAAGTACAAGGATTTTGATCTTTCGCCTGATGCAATAATCGCTAGACAAATTCAATTGTCTGTATTTCTGAATCAATCCATCAGTTTTGCCGACAAACTTCAAAAAGAATTTAAAAGGCTTGGAAGGTATGACCGAGGTGTGAAACAAGCCGGATTTCTTGTGTTGTATAAAACCACCATGCCCAGTGTACTAATAGAAACTGGTTTTTTGACGAATCCAAATGAAGAGAAGTTTTTAGGTGACATGGAAGGCCAGCAAAAAATGGCTTCTGCGATGTTTACGGCTTTTGAGCAATACAAAAATGAGCTAGAAGGTGTAAGTAGTAAGACAACTAATTCCATACCGGTTGAGACTAATGACCCTTTTACACAAGAACAATCAACGGAAACGAATGATCAATTGAATAAAGTTGTTTTTAAGATTCAAATTGAAACATCTGAAACACAATTGCCACCAACCGCCGCTAAATTCAAAGGATTGACTGTTTTCGAATATAGACAGGACAATTTGTATAAATATACGGTTGGATCATTTGAAGAAGACTTCAAGGCTGCCAATACATACAAAAACGAGTTGCGAAGTACAGGTTTTGCACATGCCTTTGTTGTTGCCTTTCAAAATGGAGAACGAATTAATTTAGAAAAAGCTATTAAATTAGCACAAAAATAAGAACGTTGAAAGTATCAAAAGAACTGAAGACAGGTTTGATTTCTATTGCAGCAATTGGACTGTTGATCGCAGGAATTAATTTTCTAAAAGGCAATAGTTTTTTTGGAGGTGACGATATGTATTATGCCTATTTCCCAAATTCAGGGGGTGTTGCTGTAGCTGGTTCAGTATATGTAAACGGAGTAGTGGTAGGTAAAATCCTTGATATTGATTTGACTAATAAGCCTGATTCATTGAAAAAAGTATTGATCAAGTTTAGTATTCAACAGTCCGATTTTAAAATTCCAAAAGGATCGATATTAGAGGCCGGATCAGTAGACTTGTTCAATAAAGGACTTTTACTTCAGATGAATCCAGATATTTCTAAAGGTTTTTATGTGCCAGGCGATTACCTTCAAGGGCTCGTAACAATTGATATTACATCACAGGTTAAAGCTTACGCTGATCCATTAGTTCAAAAAGTACAAGCGGCCTTAAGTTCTATTGATAAAATGGTAAACTCACTTTCTGCATTTTGGGATACAACGGGTAACTCAGAAGTGACAGGAAGCTTAAAAGAATTGAAGTTGGCAATACACAAATTAGGCAATGTTGCTGGTCAAGTTGAATCGCTTGTGGCTGAGGAAAAAGTGAAGTTTGGAAGAATTATGTCGAATGTGGAAAGTATTTCATTGAATTTAAAGAAGAGTAACGACCAAATTTCAGCTATTCTAGGCAATGCAAAACAGTTCACAGACGATTTAGTTACCTCGCAATTTAAGCAGGTCATCAACAATGCCTCAGAAACCATCAAGTACTTAAATACAATCCTTGGCGATGCTGAAAAAGGAGAGGGTACTTTAGGTAAACTGTTAAGCGATGATAAATTGTACAATGAGCTTGTTGAAACGAACAAAGACCTTCAAGATCTTGTTAAAGACATCGAACTTCATCCAGAGCGGTATATTCATTTTTCCGTTTTGGGTGCAAAAACAAAGGGAGTTCACTTAAATGAACGAGACGAACAAAAACTGCGTAAAATACTAGATTCTATTCCTCAATAGCCCATTCTATGTCATCAATTATTTTTGTCTTATTAGTTGTTTTTGGTACGGCATTTTTCGCCTGGAATGTTTGGAAAATAAGGTGCAACATTTCCCTTGGACGAAAACTGGATCGCTCAGATAGGGCAGGAGACAGATGGAAAACAATGTTACTGGTAGCTTTTGGACAAAAGAAAATGTTCGCTAGACCTATACCTGCGTTGCTTCATTTGGCAATTTATGTTGCTTTTGTCATTACGCAAATTGAACTGATCGAAATTATTGCCGATGGTATTTCTGGCGGTCACCGTACTTTTCGAGAGGCATTGGGTGGGTTTTACACGTTCATGATCAGTTTTATCGAAGTTTTATCTGTCCTTGCGCTCATCGCTACTTTTGCATTTCTTGCTCGAAGAAACATGCTGACCATTCCCCGTTTTAAAATGGATGAATTGAAAGGATGGCCAAAAAATGATGCCAATCTAATTTTGCTCATGGAAATTGTATTGGTAACGTGCATTTTTACCATGAATGGAGCGGATGAAGCTATACTGAATTTAACTTCAAATGAAAGTTATTCATTCGCGGTAAGTCAATACGTCGGACCATTGTTTTTTGGAAGTATTACGTCAGAGTCAACGCTTCATGTGCTTGAGCAAATTGGTTGGTGGGGACACATTATCATGGTTTTTGCCTTTTTAAATTACTTACCATACTCCAAGCATTTCCATATTTTACTTGCTTTTCCAAATACGTATTATTCCAATTTAGAAAACAAAGGAAAGTTCACGAACATGGAGTCGGTTACTAACGAAGTGAAATTGATGCTGGATCCAACAGCTGATCCCTTCGCAGTTCCTGCCGAGAGTACAATCGAACCTCAGCGGTTTGGTGCGAAAGATGTAACCGATTTAACGTGGAAAAATTTACTTGACGCATATACGTGCACTGAATGTGGTCGATGTACGTCTTCTTGTCCAGCTAACTTGACAGGGAAGAAATTGTCTCCAAGAAAAATCATGATGGATACTAGGGATCGCTTGACGGAAGTAGGGGACAACCAACGTAAACACGGAAAGGAATATACTGATGGTAAAAGCTTGCTAGGTGATTACATTACAGAAGAGGAGATTTGGGCTTGTACGTCGTGTAATGCATGCGTCCAAGAATGTCCAGTAAATATCGATCCATTAGCTATAATTGTCGATTTAAGAAGGTACCTAGTCATGGAAGAATCAAAAATTCCAACTGAACTCACGGGTATGTTGACAAACATCGAAAATAACGGTGCACCTTGGCAGTTTTCGCCGAGCGATCGTTTAAATTGGGCAACAGAAGATTAAATTCAAAACGAATTCGGATATGAACTTAGTAGTTCCAACAATGGCAGAAATGATGGCGAAAGGTGAATCACCTGATGTGCTGTTTTGGGTAGGATGTTCAGGTAGTTTTGACGACAGAGCTAAAAAAATAACAAAGGCTGTTGTAAAGATACTTTCACATTGCAATGTCAAATTCGCCGTATTAGGTACGGAAGAAAGTTGCTCAGGTGATCCGGCTAAAAGAGCAGGAAACGAATTCACCTTTCAGATGCAAGCAATGATGAATATTCAAGTCCTAAATGGGTATGAAATAAAACGCATCGTAACGGCTTGCCCGCATTGCTTCAATACACTTAAAAATGAATACCCTGAATTAGGAGGGAACTACGAGGTGATTCACCATACTCAACTAATTCAAGATTTAATCAATACGGGTAAGCTAGCATTAGAAGGTGGCGAGGCATTTAAAGGTAAGAAAATAACATTTCATGACCCATGTTACTTGGGTAGAGCAAACGATGTATATGAAGCTCCTCGTGCGCTGATTGAAAAACTTGATGCCGAGTTGGTCGAAATGAAAAGATGTAAGACCAATGGCTTGTGTTGTGGGGCTGGAGGTGCTCAAATGTTCAAAGAGGCAGAAAAAGGCAACAAAGAAATAAATGTTGAACGCACAGAAGATGCGCTAGAAACCAGTGCTGACATAATTGCTACTGGTTGTCCTTTTTGCAATACCATGATGACCGATGGAGTGAAAAATTTCAATAAAGAATCTGAAATTGAAGTGCTTGATGTTGCCGAATTAATAGCCAATGCAGTTGACCTATAGTAATTCATTTTCTAACTTCCCGGATGAAAGCGAAGTGTGGATTTATGCTGCTGATCGCTTTATGGATTCTAACGAAGTAGCTATTCTTCAAGTGAATCTGTCTGCCTTTACAGAAGAATGGAAAACACACGGGAAGTCACTCCGTGCAGAAGCTCAAGTTTTTGATAATGTATTTGTTGTTTTCGCAACCGATATTCATGCTGGTTCGGCATCTGGTTGCTCAATCGATACCTCTGTGCGGTTGATGAAGGAACTGGGTTCA
>CANHQC010000116.1 GCA_947462695.1 Flavobacteriales bacterium
CTATACTCCCAGCCGGATTACCCCTATCGTGAGCTTAAGCGAACAATAAACGATAAAAGTGCCGAATGAGCGCAGCGAATCAGTGCTTTTATCCACTGCACGTCGATGACCTGGGAACTATACTCCCAGCCGGATTACCCCTATCGTGAGCTTAAGCGAACAATAAACGATAAAAGTGCCGAATGAGCGCAGCGAATCAGTGCTTTTATCCACTGCACGTCGATGAATTGGGATCTATACTCCCAGCCGGATTACCCCTATCGTGAGCTTAAGCGAACAATTAACGATAAAAGTGCGGAATGAGCGCAGCGAAAAAAATAAAATAAGAAGTACGAAGTGTAATAAAAATTATTATCGTAATATTGCAATATACAAATAGACCAATGGGTATTACGAAAACAGCTCACTTTACAGACGATCAAAACCAACTGGCGTTGCAATTAAAGGCATTGGCTCATCCCGCGCGGATAGCAATACTTGAGTTTTTATTAAAAACAGAATCCTGCATTTGTGGCGACATCGTCAATGAACTGCCACTGTCCCAAGCTACTGTTTCTCAACACTTGAAAGAATTGAAAAATGCGGGAATAATTAAAGGAACGATTGAAGGGAATGCGATCTGTTATTGTATAGACCATGATCATTTCAACCAGTTGACGCATCAGATGAACCTGATTAACGAACAATTAATGAAGAAAAACAATCAATGTTGCTAACCTAAAAACAAGAAGACATGAAACTTACAGAGATTAAACAACTTTTAGCAGATTTGGACACAGTCGTCTTTGAATTACCGAATGGATCCTTCGTTCCGGAACACTTTCACGTCACCGAAGTTGGAATAGTAACGAAAAACTTCATTGATTGTGGTGGAACTGTCCGAGAAGAAAAAGCAATTACTTTTCAATTGTGGCAAGCTGAAGATTTTGATCACCGCTTAGCTCCATCAAAACTGAAAAAAATTATTGAATTATCGGAACGCACGTTGAACATTAACCCGGAATTAGAAATCGAAGTAGAATTTCAACGTGACACGATCGGAAAATATGGTCTTTCGTTCAACGGTCATCATTTTCAACTGACATCAACATTAACGGCTTGTTTGGCTGAAGATGCCTGCGGGATTCCTCAAGAAAAACAAAAAGTGAGCTTATCCAATCTTGGTTCCTCAAGCACTACATCATGCTGCTCGCCCTCTCCTAACTCCAAATGCTGTTAATCAATAATTTTCGATAAGGTATGTTATTCAAGCAAATCGAACTACATTGTAGTGAGTTAGTAGCGAAGTTTGACACGATTTCAGCAGAAAGAAAAGCGTTACTCTCTTCCATTTCGAAATACATCGAATCAAAACTAGCTCTTGATCAGCAGGTGAACTTAGTCTATGTGTGCACACACAACTCCCGCCGAAGTCATTTTGGTCAAGTGTGGGCTGCCGTTGCAGCGTGCTATTACCAAATCCCGAATGTACTTACATATTCAGGAGGAACTGAAGCAACGGCTTTCAATTCAAATGCGATCAAAGCACTGATAAGCTGTGGTTTTGACGTAACTTCTGAAACAGTTGAACCGAATGCACATTACACTGTTCGTTTTGGTGACACCGAAACAACAACCTGTTTTTCTAAAGTATATGACGACGAGGTGAACCCTCAAGCTAACTTTGCCGCCATCATGACCTGTTCAGACGCCGAAGAAAACTGCCCATTTATTCCAGGAGTGGAATTGCGCATCGGCACAACCTATGACGATCCAAAAGCATTCGACGGAACAACTCAACAAGACGAAAAATACCTGGAACGATCCAACCAGATTGCGTTGGAATGTTTATACGTTTTTTCCCTTGTTAAAGACTCAAAACCCATTTTTCCGGAAATCGACAAAATAAATTAAACGAATAAAATCACGATTACATGTCAGCAAACAATTGCGCTCCAGCAGCAGAACGAAAAAAACTTGGCTTCCTAGACAGGTACTTAACACTATGGATATTTTTAGCCATGGCAATTGGCATAGGAATCGGATATTTCATTCCGAACGCCGATGATTTCATCAATTCCTTCTCGAATGGTACGACGAATGTACCGCTTGCGATAGGACTCATTTTGATGATGTATCCACCATTGACCAAAGTTCAATTCTCTAAAATTCCAAAAGTCCTCTCAAAACCAAAACTTTTAGCCGTTTCTTTCTTTATTACATGGATTGTTGGACCTTTTTTGATGTTCTCACTTGCCGTTCTTTTCCTGAAAGATTATCCTGAATACATGACAGGATTGATTATTATAGGTCTAGCTCCCTGCATTGCTATGGTCATTGTATGGAACGAATTAGCGGAAGGAAACCGTGAATTAGTTGCCGGATTAGTTGGAATCAATAGCTTACTTCAAGTGTTTTTCTTTAGTCTTTATGCCTATTTCTATTTGGAAATTGTGTTGCCTTGGTTTGGCATCGATGCGTTAAAAATTGACATCACTATTCTTGAAATTGCCCAAACGGTGGGTATCTACCTGGGAATTCCTTTTGCAGCAGCGGTGATCAGTCGAATCGTGCTGATCAAAACAAAAGGGGAAGAATGGTTTAAAACGAAATTCCTTCCATTTATATCACCAATCACCTTGATCTCACTTTTGTTCACGATTGTAGTCATGTTCAGTTTGAAAGGCGAAATGATCGTTTCAATCCCCATGGACGTGCTCCGCATTGCGCTTCCATTGGTCATTTTCTTTGCTATCATGTTCTTTCTCATGTTCTTAGTTGGAAAATGGGCCGGAGCAAATTACGCAGATAATGCAGCGCTTTCTTTTACGGCATCCGGAAATAATTTTGAATTGGCCATTGCCGTAGCAATCGGTGTTTTTGGAATAAATTCAGGTCAAGCATTTGCAGGAGTCGTTGGACCGCTTGTTGAAGTTCCCGCACTAATTATCATGGTGAATGTGGCCTTTTGGTTGAAAAAGAAAATCTACTCACCTCGTTGATTAATGTCATTTTTTTGATCGATCAAATTGTGTAATCTTACATAAATAGGATTTTCGTCTATGTTACACACCTTTAGTAGGTTAAGGTCAATCAAAAACAACTCGAATAATGACAACAACAACTTTATTTTACGACGCATACAAGGAAGCACGCACTCGGTTAGACCTCGTTGTTCAGCTCATTCACGAAAATGATTTAGCTAAAAAATTGGATGCATCACCGAATAGTTGCGGATTTTTAATGCGGCACATTGGCGATGTCGAATTGCTCTTTTCAAAAAACGTCTTTAAAATGCACGGTGTTGAAGTTAAGGCACAAACCGTGATTGACCGAAAAGACACTGGAGATTGGAACAACCTAGTTGAATTGAAATACTATCTAGATCACTCGTTCAACACGCTTCTCAACGCTATTGCTCAACAAAATGCAGAGGAATGGACTGCGGTAATTGAAACAAAAGAATTCGGCAAAAAAACGAAAGCAGAAGCATTTGGTCGAATTATTTCACATACAGCGTACCATGCCGGTCAATTGGCAATGATTCAGAAATATGGTAAATGATCTTTCATATTTTAACAAGTGCCTTGAAATTTTGAGTTTATGCATAAAAACCAGTTGATTGCTTGTACCTTGTGCAGGTTTTTCATTTTTAGATCTGTAAATTGCGTTTCTTGATTTGAAATTCAGGCATCGACATTTATTGTTTTTTATACGGCATAAGAATCCATGAATACCATTAAACTCGGTCTTAAAGAAAATTGGAAGCAGTTCACCATACTTGTTATTATCAATGGGTTTGTGGGTGGAATGGTTGGATTGGAGCGAACGATTCTACCTCAAATTGCCGAACAAGAATTTGCGATCGCAGCAAAATCGGCGATTTTATCCTTCATTGTCGTATTCGGAATTGTAAAGGCGATTACCAACTACTACACGGGCGTTCTGGCCAATAAATGGGGACGAAAAAACCTCTTGATTTTAGGTTGGGTAGTTGCTATCCCGGTTCCTTTCATCCTTATGTTAGCTGAAAATTGGAATTGGATCATTGCCGCAAATATCCTTTTGGGCATCAACCAAGGATTGGCATGGTCATCAACTGTGGTCATGAAAATTGATTTAGTTGGCGAAAAACAGCGCGGTTTCGCCATGGGACTGAATGAATTTGCAGGTTACCTTTCGGTTGCCATTGTTGCGTTCTTCACCGGTTATATTGCCAATACATACGGAGTGAGACCGTATCCGTTTTACATCGGCATTGGACTCATCGTTCTCGGTCTTTTGGGAAGCATCTTATTCGTAAAGGATACGCGACATCACGTTGCAATGGAAACTGGCACGAGTGCAGTTCCACGGTTGAAACATGTTTTTTGGGATACCACATGGAAACACCCCAATTTAGGAGCCGTTTCGCAAGCCGGATTAGTGAACAACTTGAATGACGGGATGGTATGGGGAATTCTGCCTATTCTTTTGGCTTCAAAAGATTTTTCACTTAAGGAAATCGGCATACTAACGGCTGTTTATCCAGCAGTTTGGGGACTTGGTCAACTTTTCACTGGTAAAATGGCGGATATTTATGAAAAAAGAAAGCTGCTGTTTTGGGGCATGTTCATGCAAGCCATTGCGTTGGTTGTATTGATTTGGGCAAGTACGATGACCGAATTCATTGTAATTGGATCAATCTTAGGGTTCGGTACAGCCTTGGTCTACCCTACTTTCTTGGCAACTGTAGCCGAAAACACGCATCCGCTTGACCGTGCGAAAAGTATCGGTATTTTTCGTCTGTGGCGTGACCTAGGCTATGCCATTGGCGCCATTCTCACAGGAATCATTGCCGATTTATTTAATTTGAACGCGGCAATTCTATTCATTGGAATACTAACGTTTATCTCATCAGTTGTCATTTTGGTTCGAATGACCAAATAAATTAATGATGTAAACCGAATTTAATAATTCTGTACGTTTCTGTTTTTCTTAAAAACTAAGTTAACTGGTTACTCACTTTCTTATATGGTGGTATTCGAAATAAAAAAAGCGCAACATCAATTGCGCTTTTTTTATCTAAATCTAAACCTAAAACTATACTACTATTTATTCAAGATGTTGTAGAAATGATCTACCCAACAAACTTAAAAGGAAAAAGCAAGAGAGGTTACAATAGTTATGTGTTGAATAGTTAATTTCAAGGGATGTACTTAGCTTAACTAAGTAGAACTACTTAATCAAATCAAACGGTTGATTGTATTTTTATACGACTGCACATTTTGCTTCTATATTTAGTGTTCGTTCAGTTGAAAAATAAGTATTCAACAATGATTTCTTTTGGATACAACTGCCGTTTTTGTTAATTTCGATCCCACACGATCAACAATTAAATTACCTAGTGAAAAAAGCGCTAATAGTCGAAGATTTTAGACCAATTGCAGAAATTTGGAAAAAAGCGCTGTTACACGAGAACTATACGGAAATCGAAATCACCGATACAACCGATCAAATCGAGGCACTTATCGCATCATTCCAACCGGATATTGTTTTCATGGATATTAATCTTAAGGGAAAAAGGGATGGTATTGAAACCGTCGCTGAATTGATTCCTCAGTTTCCTTCGCTTAAAGTATTATTTCTCTCGATGCACGGTCAGCCACACATGATGGAGAAAGCTATGAAAACAGGAGCAAAAGGCTACATGACCAAAAGTTCTCCGCTTACTGAGATAAAAAATGCCGTTAAACACATTGAATCTGGAGAACAATACGTTTGTGATCAAATGCGCATGCATTGGAAAATAGATTAATTCATACCTACATTCTTTTCTGATGAAATTATTTTTATCAACTGCCATTATTTTTCTATCTGCTCTACTTCATGCGCAGACTTACCGTGTGGCCGTTCAACCTATTGGTTCGAAATTTTGGGGATATGCGAATGAAAAAAGTCAGCTTGTCATTGAGGCTAAATTTCTCAAGTGCACTGATTTTTCTGAAGATGGATTTGCTGCAGTGATGGATAACGAAAAACGTTACTTTTTCATTGATAAGGATGGTAATGAATTGAAATTACCCGTATCAAGTTATGAATTACCCAATTTCCTGGGATTTGGTTTCAAAGGATTCACGGAAGGGATTGCCAATATTCGTGTGAATAAAGGGGTTGGTACAATTAATACACGTGGTCAATGGGTTCATCAAGCTGCTTTCGATAAAATAACGCCATTCAAAGGTGGAATTGCGGTAGCACAAACCGGTGTAAAGCATACCATTTTACATCAAAATGGAGATTCATACCCTTGTCCGGATGAAGTCATCGATGTCAAAGATTTTACAGAAGAAATGGCCCCATTCAAAGGAAAAAACGACAGATTTGGGTTTATCAATACTAAAGGTCAAATCGTGGTTCCTGCTACGTTTCTATCTGTAGGTTATTTCTCCAATGGACTTGCATGGGCAAAAACGAATACCCTAACCATCGGATTTATTGACAAATCAGGTAATTGGGTTCTACAGCCGCAATTTGAATCCGCAAAAGAGTTTGATCCAGAAAGTGGTTTTGCCTTGGTTAAGAGTAACGCTGAATGGAAGTTGATGGATAAAACAGGTAAAACGCTTATGGTATCTGGCGCAACAGGTTATGGTGAGTTCTA